>NZ_JAVYJH010000030.1:0-50003 GCF_032621685.1 Pseudomonas sp. zfem002
CGTTACAACCTGCTGTCAACTGCCTTTTTCAACCGCCTTCGTCTACGACCGAAGCACTTCCGATACTACCTGAAACATCCAACTCATTGATTCTCAATGAGTTTTCCGTTTCGACTGCGCCGGAAGTGGGGCGAATTATAGAGAGATAACACGGGGCGTCAAGCACTTATTGCAACAAATTTGTCATCACGGTCAAAAAGCCCAAAAACGCAGAAGGGAGGCCTGCGGCCTCCCTTCTTCTATATAGCTACGCTCACAGACTCGGGAACGCGAACTGCGAAGCCTCGTGGCTGGCACGTTGCGGCCAGCGCTGGGTGATCGCCTTGCGCCGGGTGTAGAAGCGCACACCGTCCGGGCCATAGGCGTGCAGGTCGCCGAACAGCGAACGCTTCCAGCCGCCAAAGCTGTGGTAAGCCACCGGTACCGGCAGCGGCACGTTGACACCGACCATGCCCACTTCGATCTCGTCGCAGAACAGGCGCGCCGCTTCACCGTCACGGGTGAAGATGCAGGTGCCATTGCCGTACTCGTGATCGTTGATCAGTTGCATCGCCTCTTCCAGGCTGTTCACTCGCACCACGCACAACACCGGACCGAAGATCTCGTCCTTATAGATGCGCATCTCGGTGGTCACGCGGTCGAACAGAGTCCCGCCGACAAAGTAACCGTCCTCGTTGCCCGCCACACGATAGCCACGACCATCCACCACCAGCTCGGCACCGGCCGCGACACCGTCATCGATGTAACCCACGACCTTGTCCCGTGCCGCCGCGGTCACCAGCGGGCCCATGTCCAGGCCACAGGAAGTACCGGCACCGATCTTCAGGCCCTTGATCTGCGGAACCAGCTTGGCCACCAAGGCATCGGCCACCTGGTCGCCGACGCACACGGCCACGGAGATGGCCATGCAGCGCTCGCCGCAGGAACCGTACGCCGCGCCCATCAGTGCGCTGACGGCGTTGTCCAGATCGGCATCCGGCATCAGTACCGCATGGTTCTTCGCCCCGCCCAGCGCCTGGACGCGCTTGCCGCGCTTGGTGCCTTCGGCATAGATGTACTCGGCGATCGGCGTCGAGCCGACAAAGCTCAGCGCTTTCACTTCCGGCGCCTCGATCAGCGCATCCACCGCTTCCTTGTCGCCATGCACCACGTTCAGCACGCCTTTCGGCAGGCCGGCTTCATGCAGCAGTTGCGCGATCAGCAGGGTCGAGCTCGGATCACGCTCGGACGGCTTGAGGATGAACGTGTTGCCGCACGCGATGGCCAGCGGGTACATCCACAGCGGCACCATGGCCGGGAAGTTGAACGGGGTGATACCGGCGACCACGCCCAGCGGCTGGAAGTCCGACCAGGCATCGATGTTCGGGCCGACGTTGCGGCTGTACTCGCCCTTCAGCACTTCCGGGGCAGCGCAGGCGAACTCGACGTTCTCGATCCCGCGTTTCAGTTCACCGGCCGCGTCTTCGAGGGTCTTGCCATGCTCTTCGCTGATCAGTTGGGAAATCCGCGCTTCGTTCTGCTCCAGCAGTTGCTTGAAGCGGAACATCACCTGGGCACGCTTGGCTGGTGGCGTGTTACGCCAGGCCGGGAACGCGGCCTTGGCGGCATCGATCGCTTGCTGCACGGTGGCGCGGCTGGCCAGTGCCACCTTGTGGATCGCCTGGCCGGTGGATGGATTGAAGACGTCGGCGCTGCGATCGTTGCTGGAAACCAGCTCGCCATTGATCAGATGTGCAACGGTGCTCATGCAATAACTCCAGTATTCAGGTTCAGGCAGGCGCACGGGCCTGCCCCGGGAAAGGAATCGATCAGTCGATGGCGTTCAGGGCTTCGCCGACCGCGTCGAACAGGCGGTCCAGCTCCTGCGCCTGGGTATTGAAGGTCGGCCCGAACTGCAGGGTGTCGCCGCCGAACCGCACATAGAAGCCGGCTTGCCACAGCTTCATCGCCGCTTCGTAAGGACGCACGATGGCATCGCCATCCCGCGCCGCGATCTGGATCGCGCCGGCCAGACCGTAGTTGCGGATATCGATGACGTTCTTGGTGCCCTTGATGCCGTGCAGCACGTTCTCGAAATGCGGCGCCAGTTCGGCGGCGGACTGCACCAGGTTTTCCTTCTGCAGCAGGTCGAGGGCGGCGATACCGGCCGCGCACGCCACCGGGTGTGCCGAGTAGGTGTAGCCGTGGGGGAATTCCACTGCGTACTCGGGGGTCGCCTGGTTCATGAAGGTCTGGTAGATCTCGCTGCTGGCGATCACCGCGCCCATCGGGATGGCGCCGTTGGTGACCTGCTTGGCGATGCACATCAGGTCCGGGGTCACGCCGAAGGCGTCGGCACCGAACATCGAGCCCATGCGACCGAAACCGGTAATGACTTCGTCGAAGATCAGCAGGATGTTGTGCTGGTCGCAGATTTCCCGCAGACGTTTCAGATAACCCTTCGGCGGCGGCAGGACGCCGGCGGAGCCTGCCAGCGGCTCGACGATCAGTGCAGCGATGTTCGAGGCATCGTGCAGCTCGATCAGCTTGAGCATTTCATCGGCCAGGGCGATGCCGCCCTCTTCCGGCATGCCCTTGGTGAAGGCATTGCCCGGCAGCACGGTGTGGGGGATGTGGTCGACATCCATCAACTGGCCGAACAGCTTGCGGTTGCCATTGACGCCACCCAGGCTGGTACCGGCGATGTTCACCCCGTGGTAGCCACGGGCACGGCCGATCAGCTTGGTCTTGGTGGCCTGGCCTTTCAGGCGCCAGTAGGCACGCACCATCTTCACCGCAGTGTCGCAGCACTCGGAGCCGGAGTTGGTATAGAACACATGGTTCAGGTTGCCCGGAGTCAGCTCGGTGATCTTCTCGGCCAGCTGGAACGACAGTGGATGCCCGAACTGGAACGCCGGCGAGTAGTCCAGCACGCCCAGCTGGCGTGCGGCGGCTTCCTGGATTTCCTTGCGGGTGTGGCCGGCGCCGCAGGTCCACAGACCGGAGAGGGCATCGAAGATCTTGCGCCCCTTGTCGTCGACCAGATAGTTGCCTTGCGCGGCAACGATCAGGCGCGGATCGCGCTGGAAGTTGCGGTTGGCGGTGTAAGGCATCCAGTGAGCATCCAGCTTCAGCTGGCTGGCCAGACCGACAGGAGCGTTTTCAGGCAGGTTCATCGTCGCGACCTCGCAAGGCAGGTTGAACGGCATTCGGAAGAAAGCGTTGTGTTGCCGATAACTTGTCACGGCTATAAAGTCTGGAAAACTCTACTTTTCTAATCCTCAGTTCACCGGACACTAAACTATGAGCCGTCGCCCCGAACCGCTTTCCCAGGTCAGCGATTTCGATATTCGCCTGCTGAAGATTTTCCGCAGCGTGGTCGAGTGCGGTGGCTTCTCGGCAGCGGAGAACGTGCTGGGTATCGGTCGCTCGGCGATCAGCCAGCAGATGGGCGATCTGGAACAGCGTCTCGGTCTGCGTCTGTGCCAGCGCGGGCGCGCCGGTTTTTCGCTGACCGAGGAAGGCCGCGAGGTCTATCAGTCGGCATTGCAGTTGCTCAGCGCCCTGGAAAGTTTCCGCACCGAGGTCAATGGCCTGCACCAGCACTTGCGCGGTGAACTGAACATCGGCCTGACCGACAACCTGGTGACCCTGCCGCACATGCGCATCACCCATGCCCTGGCCCAGCTCAAGGACCGCGGTCCGGACGTGCGCATCCGCATCCGCATGATTCCGCCGAGCCAGGTGGAACAGGGCGTGCTCGACGGCAGCCTGCACGTCGGCGTGGTTCCCCAGGCCAGCCCGCTGTCCGGGCTCGAATACCAACCGCTGTACAGCGAACGATCGCTGCTGTACTGCGCGGTCGGCCACCCGCTGTTCTACGTCGACGACCGGCAGTTGGACGATCAGCGTCTCAATGCCCAGGACGCTATCGCCCCGACCTTCCGTCTGCCGGCGGAAATCCAGGCGGCGTACCAGGCACTCAACTGCACCGCCAGCGCTTCCGACCGCGAAGGCATGGCGTTCCTGATCCTTACCGGTCGCTACATCGGCTACCTGCCGGATCATTACGCGATGTTCTGGGTCCAGCAGGGGCGCCTGCGCGCACTCAAGCCCGGCGAACGCTTCTATGACCTGAGCCTGGCCTGGGTCACACGCAAGGGCCGACGCCCGCATCTGGTCCTGGAAAGCTTCCTGGAGAGCCTGGCTGCGACACGTTAGGACGCAATTGCGATATTCTCGCGTTTCGCGCTTGTCTGCCCGCCGTGCCTGGGGTATCAACGCATGTGCCCTTACTTCCTCGCTCTTGCCGGAATCGCCCATGACCCTTGAAGTGCCCGCTCACCGAACCCTCGCCGCCAAGCCCGCCGGTCGCATCCGCCAGAAAAACGAGCAGGCCATCATCCAGGCCGCGGAAGACGAGTTCGCCCGCCATGGTTTCAAGGGCACCAGCATGAACACCATCGCCCAGAACGCCGGGCTGCCCAAGGCCAACCTGCACTACTACTTCACCAACAAGCTGGGGCTGTACATCGCGGTCCTGAGCAACATCATCGAACTGTGGGACAGCACCTTCAACGCCCTCGGCGTCGACGACGACCCGGCCCTGGCCCTGGCCCAGTACATCCGCGCGAAGATGGAGTTTTCCCGGCGCAACCCGCAGGCCTCGCGGATCTTCGCGATGGAGATCATCAGCGGTGGCAATTGCCTCACCGACTATTTCAGCCAGGACTACCGCGAGTGGTTCAGGGGCCGCGCCGCGGTGTTCCAGAGCTGGATCGACGCCGGCAAGATGGACCCGGTGGAGCCGGTACACCTGATCTTCCTTCTGTGGAGCAGCACCCAGCACTACGCCGACTTCGCCACGCAGATCTGCCAGGTCACCGGCCGCAGTCGCCTGACCAAGCAGGACATGGAAGATGCCGCCAACAACCTTATCCACATCATTCTCAAAGGCTGTGGCCTGACTCCGCCGAACTGAACACCCGCTTATGCCTTCTACCCTGCTGGACACCTGCGAATACCGCGAAGAGATTCGCAAGAGCCGCTTCATCACCCTGGCCGCGCCGATCAGCACGCCCGCCGATGCCCAGGCGTTCCTCGAGCAGCACAGCGACCTCGCCGCCACTCACAATTGCTGGGCCTGGAAGATCGGCGAGCAATACCGCAGCAGCGACGACGGCGAACCCGGCGGCACCGCCGGACGCCCGATCCTCGCCGCCATCGAAGCGCAGGATTGCGATCAGGTCGTGGTCCTGGTGATTCGCTGGTACGGCGGCATTCAGCTGGGCACCGGCGGTCTCGCGCGCGCCTATGGCGGCGGGGCGAACAAATGCCTGCAACAGGCGCCGAAACGTCTGCTGGTGAGCCGCACGGAATTCACCTGCAGTTGCTCGTTCAGTGAGCTGGCCCTGCTCAAACTGCGGATCGGCGAAGCCGACGGGGTGATTCTTGGCGAGGCGTTCACCGCCAATGGCGTCGACGTTCATCTCGCCCTGGGTGCCGAGTGCGTCGACCAGGTGCAGCGCCAGTTGGCGGACCTCAGCCGCGGCCGCATCCTTCTCGAAGCCTGCTGACAGTTGCCCACATCCACTGTGGGTGCGGTTGTGGATAACCTCTGGGCAGCCGCTGGCAAGCCTTCTGCGACAAGGGCTTGAGAGAAACGATCAGATTTTGATCAATATTTGATGACAGCCTTCGATTCACAGAAAAATCAGGTGCTTGACTCCGATTATCGCCGTTGGAAGGCCGCCGGGCCGGGCTTATACCCGACTCAGCGGCTTGCTCACAGATACTGTGGAGCAAGCTGTGGATAAACCGTGCAAGGCTGCACCAATCGCCTGTCTGGGCGTTACGCGGCGGACCTGATCACTTTTTGATCAAAAGTACTGGCCACAACTGGAGTATGCTCCAGGGTCAACCCCTCCCCCAGGAACTGCTCGTGCGCAAGATCGCTGTCCCCTCACATTGAAAGGAGCTCCCGCATGACTACCAAAACCGCCCTGATCATCGGCGCTTCCCGCGGCCTCGGCCTCGGCCTGGTGCAACGCCTGAGCGAAGACGGCTGGCAGGTCGTCGCCACCGTGCGCGATACCGCCAAGGCCGGTGCCCTGGCGAACCTGCCGGGCGTCCAGGTGCAAACCCTGGAAATGACCAGCACCGCTCAGCTCGACGCGCTGCAGAAACACCTCGAAGGCCAGACCTTCGACCTGCTGTTCGTCAACGCCGGGGTCAAGGGCCCGGACAACCAGGACGCCGAAGTAGCTCAACTGGGCGAGATCGCCGAACTGTTCATGACCAACGCCGTGGCGCCGATCCGCGTGGCCCAGCGCTTCGCCGGGCAACTGCGCGAGGAAAGCGGCGTGATCGCCTTCATGAGTTCGGTGCTGGGCAGCGTGGCCATCCCGGATGCACCTGAGCTGGCCCTGTACAAGGCGAGCAAGGCAGCCCTGAACTCGATGATCAACAGCTTCGTGGTACGCCTCGGCGAGACCCGCCTGAGCGTGCTGGCCATGCACCCAGGCTGGGTCAAGACCGACATGGGCGGCGAAGGCGCCGACATCGACGTGCTGACCAGCACCCGCGGCATGCTCGAGCAGGTCAAGGCCCACAGCGGCAAGGCAGGTCTTCACTACCTCAACTACAAAGGTGAAACGCTGATCTGGTGATTCTGCGCGCGGTGGGTGTAGACTCGACGCCTCGCCCACCGCGGCGGACCTGGATCAGCAGACAGGGCAACACTGAGCTGGCTAACCCTGAACCCACTTTCAGAGGAGCCGGCAACCATGCCTGCGACCCGTATCTGGTTGAAAAACCCACTCGCCATCTTCACCGCCAACGACCTTGACGCCCGCGGCGGCCTGGTCATCGAAGACGGCACCCTCAGCGAAGTCCTCGGCCTCGGCCAGACCCCTTCCCGCCCCTGCGATCAGACCTTCGATGCTCGCGAGCATGTGGTGCTGCCCGGCCTGATCAACACTCACCATCACTTCTACCAGACCCTTACCCGCGCCTGGGCGCCGGTGGTGAACCAGCCGCTGTTCCCCTGGCTGAAGACCCTCTACCCGGTCTGGGCAAGACTGACCCCGGCCAAGCTGGAACTGGCGACCCAGGTGGCGCTGGCCGAATTGCTGCTGTCCGGCTGCACCACCGCCGCCGACCACCACTACCTGTTCCCCGACGGTCTGGAAAGCGCCATCGATGTCCAGGTGGAGGTCGTTCGCAAGCTGGGCATGCGCGCCATGCTCACCCGCGGCTCGATGAGCCTGGGCGAAGCGGACGGCGGACTGCCTCCGCAGCAGACCGTGCAACAGGGCGAAGTGATCCTGGCCGACAGCCAGCGACTTATCCACAGCTACCACGAGCGCGGCGCCGGCGCCCGCATCCAGATCGCCCTGGCGCCCTGCTCACCGTTCTCGGTCACCCCGGAAATCATGCGCGCCAGCGCCGAACTGGCCGACGAACTGGACGTGCGCCTGCACACCCATCTGGCGGAAACCCTGGATGAAGAGGACTTCTGCCTGCAACGCTTCGGCCTGCGTACCGTGGATTACCTGGACAGCGTCGGCTGGCTCGGCCCGCGCACCTGGTTGGCCCACGGCATTCATTTCAATGCCGAGGAGATCGCGCGCCTCGGCGCCGCCGGTACCGGCATCTGCCATTGCCCGAGCTCGAACATGCGCCTGGCCTCGGGCATCTGCCCGACCATCGAACTGACCGACGCCGGCGCGCCGGTCGGTCTCGGCGTGGACGGCTCGGCCTCCAACGACGCCTCGAACATGATCCTCGAAGCCCGCCAGGCCCTGTACCTGCAACGCCTGCGCTACGGCGCCGAACTGATCACCCCGGAACGCGCCCTGGGCTGGGCGACCCGTGGTTCGGCACAACTGCTGGGCCGCACCGACATCGGCGAACTGGCCGTGGGCAAGCAGGCCGACCTGGCGCTGTTCAAGCTCGACGAGTTGCGCTTCTCCGGCAGCCACGACCCGCTCTCGGCCCTGTTGCTGTGTGGCGCCGACCGTGCCGACCGGATCATGGTCGGCGGCCAGTGGCGGGTGATCGACGGCCAGGTCGAAGGCCTGGATATCCAGGCGCTGATCGCCAACCACCGCCAGGCCGCGGCGCAACTGATCGCCGGCTGACGAGCAGTAACGGCCAGGAACCAGCTCCCCCTGACACCTGGCCGCCCTGTCGGTCCGGCGCTGCTATTGTTGAACCTGCTGGTCAGGTTTCACCGCGCCGGACCGGCAACCTCTGTAGAATGCGCCGATTGCACCTGATGAGAACGAACCATGTACGACTGGCTTAACGCGCTGCCCAAGGCGGAATTGCACCTTCACCTGGAAGGATCGCTGGAGCCCGAATTGCTGTTCGCCCTGGCCGAACGCAACAAGATCGCCCTGCCCTGGAACGATGTCGAAGCCCTGCGCGCGGCTTATGCCTTCAACAACCTGCAAGAGTTTCTCGACCTGTATTACCAGGGCGCCGATGTCCTGCGTACCGAGCAGGACTTCTACGACCTGACCTGGGCCTACCTGCAACGCTGCAAGGCGCAGAACGTCATCCACACCGAGCCGTTCTTCGACCCGCAGACCCACACCGACCGCGGCATTCCCTTCGAGGTGGTACTCGACGGCATCACCCGTGCCCTCAAGGACGGCCGTGAACAACTGGGTATCGGCAGCGGCCTGATCCTCAGCTTCCTGCGCCACCTGAGCGAGGAAGAAGCCCACAAGACCCTCGACCAGGCCCTGCCCTTCCGCGACGCATTCGTCGCCGTCGGTCTGGACAGCTCGGAAATGGGTCACCCGCCAAGCAAGTTCCAGCGCGTCTTCGACCGTGCACGCAGCGAAGGCTTCCTGACCGTTGCCCACGCCGGTGAGGAAGGCCCGCCCGAATACATCTGGGAGGCCCTGGACCTGCTCAAGATCCAGCGCATCGACCACGGTGTGCGTGCCATCGAGGACGAGCGCCTGATGCAGCGCATCATCGACGAACAGATCCCGCTCACCGTCTGCCCGCTGTCCAACACCAAGCTCCGCGTGTTCGATCACATGGGTCAGCACAACATCCTCGACATGCTCGAACGCGGTGTGAAGGTGACGGTGAACTCGGACGATCCGGCGTACTTCGGCGGCTACGTCACCGAAAACTTCCAGGCTCTGCACACCCATCTCGGCATGACTGAAGACCAGGCCCGCCGTCTGGCGCAGAACAGCCTCGACGCGCGACTGATCAAAGCCTGATCCCCTGCCCCGGCGCGCGGCCACCTGCGTCGCGCGCTTGGTGGCGTATCCTCATCCCATCGACAGCGGCGGCGGCAGCCGGGCAATCTGCTGGATGCCGCGCACGCCACTGGCAGTCAGTTGCGCCACCCGCGAGCCGTCGCTGACCCGCAGCCAACCGGACTGCACGAACAGCTTCAACAGACTGCTACCCAGCGCTCCGCCCATATGCCCGCGACGGTCCTGGGCCTCGCCGTTGCACATGCACAGGCTGCACAGGCGACTGTCACGGGGCGCCAGGGCATCGATGAAGATGCCATGGTGAGCCAGCTGTTCGCGCCCCAGCAGGGTGATTTCAAGTTGCTGGTCATGCTGTTCCAGCCATTGCGCGTCGAGCAGACGCTGCAGCAGTTCCGCCGCGACCTCACCGCCCAGATGATCCCGACACAAGCGTGCCCTGCGCATCGGCAGGGGTACGCTGAGCAGCCGCTCCGCGGGCTGCGCCCTGGGCTCGGACTCGGGGATGGTGACGCTGGCCAAGGCCTCCACCGCGGTACCGATTTCCGGTGCCGCCAGACGGAAGTAACGCTTGCGCCCGCGCGCCTCGCGCTTGAGCAATCCGCCGGCCGACAACCGGGCCAGATGCGCGCAGGCCGACGACGGACTCAGGCCGGCCATCATGGCGAGTTCTTCCGAAGGACGGGCCATTCCGTCGAGCAATGCCCAGAGCATCGCGCTGCGCTTCGGGTCGGCCATCAAACTGGCGATCTGGCTGATACTGGCTATCGGTTGCATCTGTCCACTCCCTGCGTAATTGTCATTGGCGAGGTGAAGTCTCCCCACGAGCGACGTCCATGGGTCACGCTCGGAGCGCTTCGGTATTTCGTCAAATGCATCCATGACGGAACAGGCATCCAGCCTCGTTCCCGCAAGGAAACACTATCTTGGTGGCGACGATTGCCCGGGTCAGTATAAGCCCGCTGACTGGCGCGGATAGCGGCACATTTGCGGCAAATCCCCGTAGGTTTTCCAACCCTTGACGTAAAATATCGACACATTCGCTGCGGTCAAAACACCCTCGCGCTGCCGGGAAATGCCCACGAAACAATACCTTTGCCGTCGCGAGAAACAGGCGACGGCAAACGCATTTCAATTAAATGGCCTACATCCAAAGTAATCACATCCTTCAAGCAAATGCGCAGGGGATGTCAGAAGTGAAGGGGGTCAACGGCTGTGCGAATCCAGTTCGTCGAGCAGGCTCCGGCACCGCTCGCGGAGCAGGCTGCTCAGCCATTGCACCGACTTGCCCAGTTGCGCCCGATGGGTGCACAGCAGGTTCAGCGGCGTGGGCTCGCCGCGATACTGGCCCAGCAGCACCCGCAGACGACCGGCGCGCACGTCGGCGGCCACGTCCAGCCAGGACTTGTAGGCAATCCCTTCGCCGGCCAGGGCCCAGCGCCGCACCACATCGGCGTCGTCGCAGAAACGGTCGCCACTGACCAGCACGCTTTCTTCCTGTCCGTCGCACTGGAAGCGCCAGTGGTCATGTACGCCACTGCCCAACTGATACAGCAGGCAGTTGTGCCCGCTCAGTTGCGCCACTGTGCGCGGCTCGCCACGGCGGGCCAGGTACTCCGGCGCGGCACACAGGACACGACGGTTATCCACACACAACGGCACCGCCACCAGGCTGGAGTCTTCCGGCATGCCATAGCGCAGGGCGATATCCACAGGCTGGCGGAACAGATCGGCGTTTCGGTCGCCGAGCAGCAGGCGCACGCTCAGCCGCGGATGCGCCCGCTGCAGTTCGTCCAGCCACGGCAGGAGCACGTTGCGACCGAAGTCGGAGGGCGCCGAGAGCTGCAGCACACCGCTGATCTCGTCTTCCTCGCGGGCCAGCAGGCGGCGGCCCTCGTCGAGGCTGGCCAGCGCCGCCCGGGCATGTTCGAGAAACCCCTCGCCCTCGGCGGTCAGGCGCAGGCTGCGGGTGGAGCGCGCCAGCAAGCGCACGCCCAGGTGTCCTTCCAGGCGCTTGAGGGCGGCGCTGGCCACGGCCGGGGACAGGTCGAGCAGACGCGCGGCCGCCGACAGGCTGCCGTGCTCGGCGGCACACACGAAGAGTTGCAGGTCATCGAAACGGAGCAAGGCAAGCGCCTCCATTTTCAAAAAATCTTTGAAAGTTTCTGCGGTTTTAGCGGCTTCCAACCGCAAACGAAAGGATCAATCATGGCCGCCATCCACTTTTTCCGAGGAATTCGCCCATGAAAGCCATCGCCTACTACCAGTCACTGCCCATCGCCGATCCCGCCGCGCTGCAGGACATCGAGCTGCCCGCCCCCGAGCCGGGCCCGCGCGACCTGCTGGTGGAGGTCCGGGCGATCTCGGTCAACCCGGTGGACACCAAGGTGCGGCGCAACGTCCAGCCGGAAAACGGCGCGGCCAAGGTGCTGGGCTGGGACGTGGCGGGTGTGGTCAAGGCGACGGGCAGCGAGGTCAGCCTGTTCCAGCCGGGCGACAAGGTCTACTACGCCGGCTCGATTGCCCGCGCCGGGGCCAACAGCGAGCTGCATGTGGTGGACGAGCGCATCGTCGGGCACATGCCGCGATCCCTGGGCTTCGCCGAAGCCGCCGCGCTGCCGCTGACCGCCATCACCGCCTGGGAACTGCTGTTCGAGCGCCTGCGGATCGCCGAAGGCAAGGCCGACCTGGGCCAGAGCCTGCTGATCGTCGGCGCTGCCGGCGGGGTCGGCTCGATCCTCACCCAACTGGCCAGCCAGCTCACCGGGCTCAAGGTCATCGGTACCGCATCGCGCGCCGAGACACAGCAATGGGTCCGCGACCGCGGTGCCGATCATGTGATCGACCACCGTCAGCCACTGGCCGAGGCCCTGCGCGCCGAAGGCATCGCGCAGGTCACGCATGTCGCCAGCCTGACCGAGACCGACCAGCACCTCGACCAGTTGGTGGAAGCCCTGGCGCCGCAGGGCAAGCTGGCGCTGATCGACGACCCGAAGCAGCTCGACGTGGTCAAGCTCAAGCGCAAGAGCCTGTCGCTGCACTGGGAGTTCATGTACACCCGCTCGCTGTTCGAGACCGCGGACATGCTGGAGCAGCACAAGCTGCTCAACCGGGTCGCCGAACTGATCGACGCCGGCACGCTGAAGACCACCCTCGGCGAGCATTTCGGCACCATCAACGCGCACAACCTGCGCCGCGCCCACCAGTTGCTGGAGAGCGGAGCGGCCAAGGGCAAGATCGTCCTGGAAGGGTTCTGAGGATCCGACGCACGGCATGACCGCCAGTCCGTCCCTTGCTTCAGGTCATGTCTTGCCGTGGAAGTTGGCGCCTACAATCCAGCGACCTTTGCCAACCGGAGGTAGCCGCGATGAAAGTAGTGCTCGATGCGACGGGAAAGAAACCGGACCGCCCGTGGGAAGTCCGGCTTGATCAGCATGTCGTGAGTTTTCGTAGCGAGGCCGAGGCCCGGGCCTTCCTCAACACCTTGCAGGCGCGTATCCAGGCGCCCCATCCCTTGCTCAGGCAGGTCGGCTGAGCTGCAGACGGCGGGTCAGCATCGCTGCTGTCACCGCCGCCGCCCCGCACAGGGTGATGACCATGGCCATGGGCATCGCGCTGCCATCATGCAGGACACCCACCAGTGCCGCCGCGCCCGCGGCGACGCTGAACTGCAGGCATCCCAGCAGGGCCGAGGCACTGCCCGCCCGCGCACCCTGGCCGTTCATGGCACAGGCCGAGGCATTGGGGATGATGCAGCCGAGGCTGGCGATGCAGACGAACAACGGCACCAGCAGCGGCCACAGGGCTTCGGTATGCAGGGCGCTGACCCCGAGCAGCACAACGCCCGCCGCCAGGTACAGCCAGATCGTTCGCGCCAGGAGAAAGGCCGGGCCGCGTTTGGCCAGCAGGCGCGCGTTGACCTGCGCCACCAGGATGAAGCCGGCCGCGTTGGCCCCGAACAGCCAGCCATAGTGCTCGGCCGGAACGCCGTAGAGCTTGATGAAGACGAACGGCGAGCCGGCGATGTAGGCGAACATGCCCGCCATGGCGATCCCGCCGGTCACGGCGTGGCCGAGGAACAGCGGGTCCCTGAGCAGGCGCAGGTACTGGCCGAGGGCGCCGGACAGCGGCGGGCGCGGACGATCGGCCGGCAGGCTTTCCGGCAGACCACGGAATACCGCCAGCGCGCACAGGGCACTGAACAGGGTCAGGGCAAGGAAGATCGACTGCCAGCCATACAGGTTGACCAGCACGCCGCCGAGCATCGGCGCGAGGATCGGTGCCAGGCCCATGACCAGCATCAGTTGCGAGAACACCTTGGCCGAGCCCACCGCATCGCACTTGTCGCTGACGATGGCCCGCGCCAGGACCATCCCGGCGCAGCCACCGAGGGCCTGGACGAAGCGCGCGGCGATCAGCACATCGAGGCTCGGCGCATAGGCACAGGCCAGCGAGGCGATGGTAAACAGCATGACCCCAGCCAGCAGCGGCACGCGCCGGCCGAAGCGATCGGCAACCGGCCCGTAGGCCAGCTGACCGATGGACAAGCCGAGGAAATAGGCCGCCAGGGTGGCCTGGACATGTTTCTCGTCGGTGCCGAAGGCCGCTGCCATGGCCGGGAAGCCGGGCAGGTAGAAGTCGATCGCCAACGGCCCGAACGCACTGAGGGCGCCGAGGATCAGGATGGTTCGCAGGTTCATGGGAATCCATAGCTAGCTAAGCAAGTTGCCTAGTCTAACGGCCCCAAGGGCAGTTCCGATAGCTATAACGGCGTGTGCCCCGTAGGAGCTGGCTTGTCGTGTGACGAACCACTGCGAAAGGACTGCGTAGCAGTCCCAAAATGGTGAAGACCCAGGGTCTTGGGACTGCTACGCAGTCCTTTCGCAGTGGTTCGTCACACGACAAGCCAGCTCCTACAGAGGGGCAGCGCAGTGACTATATCGCCCGCGCCTCGTAACCCTCGTCACGAATCACCTGCAGGATCTGCTCCGAACCCAGCTCACTCTTCACCGACACCTGCTTGCGCGCCAGATCCACCTTGACCTCGGCCGCCGCGTCCTCGCGCTGCAGCGCATTGGTCACGGCCTTGACGCAATGGCCGCAGGTCATCCCTTCCACACTGAATACTTGCATCGTTGCTGACTCCCGGTTGGATTTGGCCACAGTCTCAAGCTTGCCACCGGGGCAAGGTCAAGTTTGGCGTGACGCTGCCGGGCTGGAAATCCTTGCCCGGGTCGGCCAAGCTGCGTGCTTGTCGAGTTTTCAGCAGGAGTTTCATCCATGGGCAAGGCAGCAATCGGCCTCCTCGGTCTGCTGGGGCTGTTCAGCAACGTTCCCCTGGCCAGCGCCGAAGGCCCGTCGGACTACAGCGTGCTGATCATTTCCCGCGAGCGTCTGGAAGTCGCCACCACCTGCGAGATCGGGATCTACCTGAACGACCAGCTTTCCGGGCGTCTGTTCCAGGAGCAGTCGACCTCCTTCAACCTGCCGCCAGGCCCTGTCGATATCCGCCTGCGCCTGCAGCCGGGCCAGGCCCCGGGCTGCCTGAACGGTATCGAGAAACAGCAGGCCCAGCGCCTCAGCCTGCGGGCCGGCGAAATCAGCAAGTACCGGATCGCCATGGACCAGAACGGTCTCTACCTGAAGAAGGCCGGCCTGGGCTATTGACCTTGCCAGCATGTCAAGGTTGATGCTGGAGGCCAGTCCACGGAGGAGAGCCCCATGCCCGAGTCAATCACCTTCGACCTGCCGATCGCCGGCATGACCTGCGCCAGTTGCGCGGGTCGGGTGGAACGGGCGCTGCGCAAAGTCGCCGGCGCCGAGCAGGTCAACGTCAATCTCGCCACCGAGCAGGCCCGCGTCCAGGCACCGGCCGATCGCCTGCCGGCGCTGGTCGAAGCGGTCAGCCAGGCCGGCTACCGCGTGCCGACCCACAGCGTCGAGCTGAATATCGGCGGCATGACCTGCGCCTCCTGCGCCGGTCGCGTCGAGCGGGCGCTGAACAAGCTGCCCGGGGTGCAGTCGGTGAGCGTCAACCTGGCCAGCGAACGCGCCCATGTCGAAGTGCTCGGCCAGCTCGACAGCGCCACCCTGATCGCCGCGGTTGAACGCGCCGGCTACAGCGCTAGCCTGCCGCGCACCGACACGGCCAGCAGTGACGAAGGCGACCGCCGCCTGCGCAACGAGCGCTGGGCCGTGGCCCTGGCGGTGCTGCTGGCGCTGCCGCTGGTCCTGCCGATGCTCCTGCAACCCTTCGGTATTGCCTGGATGCTGCCGGCCTGGGCCCAGTTCGCCCTGGCCACCCCGGTGCAGTTCATCCTCGGCGCGCGCTTCTATGTCGCCGCCTGGAAAGCCGTGCGCGCCGGCGCCGGCAACATGGACCTGCTGGTGGCCCTGGGCACCAGCGCCGGCTACGGCCTGAGCCTGTACGAATGGGCGCAGGCCATGCCGGGCATGATGCCGCACCTGTATTTCGAGGCCTCGGCGGTGGTGATCGCCCTGGTCCTGCTCGGCAAGTACCTGGAAAGCCGCGCCAAACGCCAGACCGCCAGCGCCATCCGCGCCCTCGAGGCGCTGCGCCCGGAGCGGGCGTTGCAGGTGGTGGACGGCGTCGAACGTGACGTACCGATCAGCGCCCTGCGCCTCGACGACCTGGTGCTGGTCAAGCCCGGCGAGCGCTTCCCGGTGGATGGCGAAGTGGTCGAAGGCCAGAGCCACGCCGACGAAGCCCTGATCAGCGGCGAGAGCCTGCCCGTGCCGAAACAGCCCGGCGACCGCGTCACCGGCGGCGCCATCAACGGCGAAGGCCGTCTGCTGGTGCGCACCCTGGCACTGGGCACGGAAACCGTGCTGGCGCGCATCATCCGCCTGGTGGAAGACGCCCAGGCGGCCAAGGCACCAATCCAGAAACTGGTGGACCGGGTCAGCCAGGTGTTCGTCCCCGCCGTGCTGGTCCTCGCCCTGCTGACCCTGATCGGCTGGTGGCTGGCCGGCGCCACGCTGGAAGTGGCGCTGATCAATGCCGTCGCCGTACTGGTGATCGCCTGTCCCTGTGCCCTCGGCCTGGCCACGCCCACCGCGATCATGGCCGGCACCGGCGTGGCCGCGCGCCACGGCATTCTGATCAAGGATGCCGAAGCCCTGGAACGCGCCCATGCGGTGAACCGCGTGGTGTTCGACAAGACCGGCACCCTCACCTCCGGCAGTCCGCGCATCGTCCATCACCACGCGCTGGATGGCGATGACGCGCAACTGCTGCAACAGGCCGGAGCCCTGCAACGCGGCAGCGAGCACCCCTTGGCCAAAGCCGTCCTCGATGCCTGTGCGGAACAGGGCCTGGACGTGCCGGACATCCGCGACAGCCAGTCGCTGACCGGACGCGGCATTGCCGGCAGCCTCGACGGTCGCGAGCTGGCCCTGGGCAACCGGCGCCTGCTCGATGAAAGCGGCCTGCAGCCCGGCGAACTGGCCGACAGCGCCAGGACCTGGGAAGCCGAGGGCCGTACCCTGTCCTGGCTGATCGAACGCAGCCCGCAACCACGGGTGCTGGGCCTGTTCGCCTTCGGCGACAGCCTCAAGCCCGGCGCCGGCCAGGCGGTACGCCAACTGGCCGAACGCAACATCAGCAGCCACCTGCTGACCGGCGACAACCGCGGCAGTGCCGCCGTCGTCGCCCAGGCGCTGGGCATCGCGGACGTGCATGCCGAAGTAGTGCCGGCGGACAAGGCCGCGGAAGTGGCGGCGCTGAAAAAGACCGGCGTGGTGGCGATGGTCGGCGACGGCATCAACGACGCCCCGGCCCTGGCCGCCGCGGATATCGGCATCGCCATGGGCGGTGGCACCGACGTGGCCATGCAGGCCGCCGGTATCACCCTGATGCGCGGTGATCCGCGCCTGGTCCCGGCGGCGCTGGAAATCAGCCGCAAGACCTACGCGAAGATCCGCCAGAACCTGTTCTGGGCCTTCATCTACAACCTGATCGGCATCCCCCTGGCGGCCTTCGGCCTGCTCAACCCGGTGCTCGCCGGCGCGGCCATGGCCCTGTCCAGCGTCAGCGTGGTGAGCAACGCCCTGCTGCTGAAGACCTGGAAACCCGACACGCCCACGGAGGAACACAAGGCATGAACATCGGCCAGGCGGCCCGGCGCACGGGCCTGAGTGCAAAGATGATCCGTTACTACGAGTCGATCGGCCTGCTCAAGCCCGCCTCGCGCAGCGACAGTGGCTACCGCCTCTACAGCCCGGAGGACCTGCACAGCCTGGCCTTCATCAAGCGCTCGCGGGACCTGGGTTTTTCCCTGGAGGAAGTGGCGAAGCTGCTGACCCTGTGGCAGGACCGCCAGCGCGCCAGCGCCGACGTCAAGGCCCTGGCCAACGAGCATATCGCCGACCTCGACCGGCGCATCGAGGAACTGGTGAGCCTGCGCGACACCCTCAGCGAACTGGTCGCCCACTGCCACGGCGACGACCGCCCCGACTGCCCGATCCTCAAGGACCTGGCAGCCGGCTGCTGTCACTGAGGACTCAGCGGGCCCAAGGGGGCGGTGGTTCCTCGTCCTTGACCGGCCCTCGCTCGGCGTCTTCCCGCGCCGCGCGGCGGCGGGCCTCGTCGAACTTCGCCGCCTCGATTTCGCGCATCACGCTGCCGACGTCGGCGTGGTGCTCGTCATCCTTCCACAGTCCCGTCAACACGCTTTCCGGTTGCAACTCGCCGGCCTGGTACAGCGCCCACATTTCCCTGGCGAAACGGGTCTGCCTGAGTTCCGGTGCGAAACGACCGAAGTAGTGGGCCATGTTCGCCACATCGCGCTCGAGCATGCTGAAGGCGTGGTTGTTGGCCGCGGCATCCACCGCCTGCGGCAGGTCGATGATCACCGGGCCGTCGGGGCCGAGCAGCACATTGAATTCGGACAGGTCGCCGTGCACCAGGCCGGCGCACAGCATCAAGACGATCTGGCGAATGATGAAGGCGTGGTACTCGCGGGCCTGCTCCGGCTCCAGGTGGACGTCGTTGAGGCGCGGCGCGGCCTGGCCGTCCTCGTCGGTGACCAGTTCCATCAGCAGCACGCCATCGAGGAAATCATAGGGCTTGGGCACCCGCACCCCGGCGCTGGCCAGGCGGAACAACGCCGCCACCTCGGCGTTCTGCCAGGCTTCCTCGGCTTCGCGCCGGCCGTATTTCGAGCCCTTGGCCATGGCCCGGGCCTGCCGGCTATTGCGTACCTTGCGCCCCTCCTGGTATTCGGCGGCCTGGCGGAAACTGCGCTTGTCGGCCTCCTTGTAGACCTTGGCGCAGCGCAGCTGGCGACCACAGCGCACCACATAGACCGCGGCTTCCTTGCCACTCATGAGCGGGCGCAGCACTTCATCGACCATCCCGTCTTCGATCAGCGGTTCAATCCGTTTGGGAGTCTTCATCGGCTTTTGTTCTGGCTCCTGTCTGCCTCGATTGGTAACGCCTCATGGGCGCGGCGCACACCATAGCGCATGTGCCTTGCGGGGAACGGATCCCGATCAACCGCCACATGGTTTCAATTTACGTCAGCTCAGCCCCGGAACAGTTCCCCGGGGGTCGTGCCAAACAATCCCTTGAATGCGGCGATGTACGCCGAGGTGGAATCGTAACCGCATCCCAACGCCGCCTGAACGACACTCTGCCCCTGCTCCAGGGCATCGAGTGAGGACAAAAGGCGCATGCGCTGGCGCCAGGCGCGGAAGCTCAAGCCGGTCTCGCGCTGGAACAGGCGCATCAGGGTCTTTTCCGAGCGCCCGAGGCGCTGCGCCCAATGCTCCAGGGTGTGGCCCTGCTCCGGGTTCGCCAGCAGCGTGTTGCACACCTCCAGCAATCCGGGGTGCTGCGGCAGCGGCAGGGAAAACCCCACCTCCGGCAGCGTGCGCAGTTGATCCAGCAAGACCCGCACCAGATGCGCCTCGTCGCTGTCGCCTTCGGGATACTCCACCGGGTACTGGCAGAACTGCTTGATCAGCTCGCGCGCCAGCGGCGTCACTTCCAGCACCCGGCAATGCCCCGGTGCCCAGAGCGCATCGCTGCTGCGCACGTAGAGGCTGCGCATCTCGGCGCGGGTCGAGGTGATGACTTCGTGCTCGACCCCGGCCGGCACCCAGACGCCCCACTGCGGCGGGGCGAAATAGCTGCCCTCGGCGGTGTACACGCCAAGCACGCCACTGATGGCGTAGGAAAACTGCACCCAGTCATGCCGATGGCGGGTCGTCCACGACCCCGCGCCGAGGCTTTCCGCCCGCGCATACAGCGGTCGCGGCAATGCCGCCAGGTCGGGAATGCGACGGGGTGAAGGGTTTTGTCCGTTACTCGGCATCGCTTGGCCTTATGTCGCAAGACGGAAACTGATACGCAGGTTAACGTCGCAGGCGATTATTACAAGATGATTCGAAGGTCCGCCTATGCAAGCAATCAAACACCTCAAGCGCGTGGTCACCGACTGGTTCCTATGCGGCATGTTCCTCGCCACCTTCCTCGCCTGGCTGTTCCCGCATTTCGGCGCGGCGGGCGGGGCGATGCATGCCGAGTACGTGATCAACATCGGCGTGTTCCTGGTGTTCTTCCTCCATGGCATCAACCTCTCCAGCGAGCAGATCCGCCATGGCCTGAAGAACGTGCGCCTGCACCTGATGGTGCAGGTCTTCACCTTCGTGGTCTTCCCACTGCTGTGGCTGCTGGGCAAGGCGCTGTTCGGCACGCAGATCCCGGCCCTGCTGATGCTCGGTTTCCTCTACCTGTGCGCCCTGCCCTCGACCATTTCGTCCTCGGTGGCCCTGACCGGCAGCGCCGGTGGCAACGTCCCGGCGGCGATCCTCAACGCCAGCCTGTCCAGCGTCCTCGGCATCTTCATCACCCCCTGGCTGTGCAGCCTGGTGGTGGGCAGCGGCAGCGACGGTATCGACCTCGGCGCGACCCTGCTCGACCTCTGCGGCCTGCTGCTCGCCCCGCTGCTGCTGGGCCAGGCGCTGCGGCCGTGGCTGGGCAAGCTCTTCGCCAGGTACAAGCGCTACACCAGCGTGATGGACAAGCTGGTGATCCTGCTGTTGGTCTACGCCGCGTTCTGCAACTCGATGATGTCCGGCATGTGGCAGCAACAGGGCCTGTCGGTGCTGGTCAGCGCCTTCGTCGGCAGCGCGGTGATCCTGGCCCTGGTGCTGTGGCTGACTACCCGCACCGCCCGCGCCCTGAAATTCAGCCGCCCCGACGAGATCGCCGCGGTGTTCTGCGCGAGCAAGAAATCCCTCGCCGCCGGAGCGCCGATGGCCGCGCTGATCTTCGGCGCGCACCCCGGGCTGGGCCTGATCCTGCTGCCGATCATGATCTACCACCCACTGCAGTTGATCGTCTGCTCGATCATGGCCGAGAGCTATTCGAACCAGCGCGACAGCACCAGCGACGACAGCCGGCTGGTCAGCGCTCGATGATCGCCGTCACCCCCTGACCGCCGGCGGCGCAGATGGAGATCAGGCCGCGGCCCTGGCCCGCCTGGTCGAGCAGTTTGGCCAGGTTGGCGAGGATCCGCCCGCCGGTGGCGGCGAAGGGATGGCCGGCGGCCAGCGAACTGCCCTTCACATTCAGCCGGCTGCGATCGATGGAACCCAGCGGCTGCGCCAGGCCCAGGCGGTCGCGGCAGTAGTCGGCGTCTTCCCAGGCCTTGAGGGTGCACAGCACCTGGGCGGCGAAGGCTTCGTGGATCTCGTAGTAGTCGAAGTCCTGCAGGCTCAGGCCATGCCGCGCCAGCAGGCGCGGCACCGCGTACACCGGGGCCATCAGCAGGCCTTCGTGGCCTTTGACGAAATCCACCGCGGCGGTCTCGCCGTCCAGCAGATAGGCCAGCACCGGCAGGCCGCGCGCCTGCGCCCATTCCTCGCTGGCCAGGAGCACCACCGCGGCGCCATCGGTCAGCGGCGTGGAGTTGCCGGCAGTCAGCGTGCCCTTGGCGCTGCGCTCGAACACCGGCTTGAGGGCGGCGAGTTTTTCCAGGGTCAGGTCCGGGCGCAGGTTGTGGTCGCGGGTCAGGCCCTGGAACGGGGTCAGCAGGTCATCCTGCCAACCCTCGTTGAACGCCGCGGCCAGGTTCTGATGGCTGCGCAGGGCCAGTTCGTCCTGCTCCGCGCGCGGGATGCCCCAGTGCTGGGCCATCAGTTCGCAGTGCTCACCCATGGACAGCCCGGTGCGTGGCTCGCCGTTGCGCGGCAGTTCGGGTTTCAGATGGCCCGGGCGCAGCTTGAGCAGCGCCTTCAGTTTGTCGCCGGTGGTCTTGCCGCGATTGGCTTCCAGCAACACATGGCGCAGGCCTTCGCTGACCGCGATGGGGGCATCGGACGTGGTGTCGACGCCCCCGGCGATCGCGCAGTCGATCTGGCCCAGGGCGATCTTGTTGGCCACCAGCAGCGCCGCCTCCAACCCGGTGCCGCAGGCCTGCTGGATATCGTAGGCCGGGGTCTGCGCCGAGAGGCGCGAGCCGAGCACGCATTCGCGGGTCAGATTGAGCTCACGGGAATGCTTGAGCACCGCCCCCGCGACCACTTCGCCCATGCGCTGGCCGTGCAGGCCGAAGCGCTCGATCAGCCCCTCCAGCGCGGCAGTCAGCATCGCCTGGTTGCTCGCTTTGGCATAAGGACCGTTGGACCGAGCGAAAGGGATTCGATTGCCGCCGATGATCGCGACCCGACGCAAAACTCGCATTAAGACATTCCTTTTTCGCGAAATAGACGCATACAGCGTAGGACTTTTTTCCCGGTTCGAACGACCAACGGCCGATCATGGTCCACACTTTGAGGCTTATTTCCGGGAGATGTCCTTATGAGCGACCGCTATATCAACTTCGCCAACTCCGATCTCGGTCGTCGTGTGGTCGGTGCCGTCGGCCTGCCGGCGCCGGCTCGCCTGGAACGCTGGGAGGCCGGTCGGCTGCGGCCGGTGGAGGGCGCGCTGCTGCTCGGTGGCGGCCCGCTGGCGGCGAAGGTGGCGGGGTTTTCCAGCCGGCTGACGAGCGAGGTCTACCGCTTCGCCGACGAGGCCCTGGAACTGCCGGCCTGGGTCGCCGGCCTGGGCAGCAAGCTCAAGGCGGTGGTCTTCGATGCCAGCGCGCTGAGCGACATCGACCAGCTCAAGCAACTGCGCGAGTTCTTCCAGCCCCTGCTGCGCAGCCTCGACCGCTGCGCCCATGTGGTGATTCTCGGACGCGCGCCGGAGCAGCTCGATGAGGTCCTGGCGCGGGTCGCCCAGCGCGCGCTGGAAGGCTTCGCCCGTTCGCTGGCCAAGGAACTGCGCAACGGCGCGACCCTGCAACTGCTCTACGTGGCGGCGGATGCCGAGGACCAGCTGGAAGGTGCCCTGCGCTTCTTCCTGTCGCCGAAAAGCGCCTTCATCAGCGGCCAGGTCCTGCGCCTGGAGGCCTGCCCCGAGCAGGTGCAGGACTGGACCCGGCCGCTGGCGGGGCGCAAGGCCCTGGTGACCGGTGCCGCCCGGGGCATCGGCGCGGCCATCGCCGAAACCCTGGCCCGGGATGGCGCCGAGGTGGTGCTGCTCGACGTGCCGCAGGCCGCCGACGACCTCAAGGCCCTGGCCGAGCGCCTTGGCGGCCGCGCCCTGGCCCTGGATATCTGCGCCGACGACGCCGCCGCGCAATTGCTCGACGGCCTGGCGCAGGGCATCGATATCGTCGTGCACAACGCCGGCATCACCCGCGACAAGACCCTGGCCAACATGACCCCGGAATACTGGGACTCGGTGCTGGCGGTGAACCTCAAGGCCCCGGCCGTGCTGACCCAGGCCCTGATCAACGGCGGCGCCCTGCACGATCACGGCCGCATCGTGCTGATGGCCTCGATCAGCGGCATCGCCGGCAATCGCGGGCAGGCCAACTACGCGGCGAGCAAGGCCGGGCTGATCGGCCTGGCCCAGGCCTGGGCGCCGCTGCTGGCCGAGCGCGGCGCCAGCATCAACGCGGTGGCGCCGGGCTTCATCGAAACCCGCATGACCGCGGCCATCCCGTTCACCCTGCGCGAAGCCGGGCGGCGCATGAGTTCGCTGGGCCAGGGCGGCCTGCCCCAGGACGTCGCCGAGGCGGTGGCCTGGCTGGCCCAGCCGGGCAGCGGCGCGGTCAATGGCCAGGTCCTGCGGGTGTGCGGCCAGGCGGTGATGGGGGCATGACGATGACCCGGACCTGGCACGATCTCGGACACACCGCCGGCCTTTCCGGCCTGTATGCGAAAGCCGCGACGAAACGCAGGATCAGCGGCGACAGCCTGCCCCGCTACGGCCTGCGCTGCGGTATCGATGTCGACGAACGCAACCTCGATGCCTATCGCAAGCTCTGCCTGTTCACCCATGACGGGCGTCTGCCGCCGACTTATCCACATGTGATGGCCTTCGCCCTGCAGATGCAGTTGCTCACCGCGAAGGACTTTCCCTTCCCTCTGCTCGGCCTGGTGCACCTGGGCAATCGGATTCGCGTGCTGCGGCCGTTGGGCGGCATTTCGCGGCTGCGCTTCGCGGTGTCGGTGGAAAACCTCGCACCCCATGAAAAAGGCGCGACCTTCGACCTGCGCACCGATGCCGAGGATGGCCTCGGGCTGATCTGGTCGGAGAGCAGTCGCATGCTCTGTCGCGGGATGAAGCTGGAAGGCGAGGTGCCGGTCGCGCAGGTCCCGGATCCGCTGGAGCTGAGCGAGCTGACTCGCTGGTACGCCGACAGCGATATCGGCCGGCATTACGCCAGGGTGTGTGGCGACTACAACCCGATCCACCTGAGTGCGCTCAGCGCCCGGCTGTTCGGTTTCCCCCAGGCCATCGCCCATGGCATGTGGAGCAAGGCCATGGCCATGGCGCACCTGCGCGGGCATCTGCCGCGCAGCGGGTACGAGGTGGCGGTGGAGTTCCACAAGCCGGTGCGCCTGCCCAGCGAGGTGCTCCTCGACTGCAGCGCCGAGGCGCCGAGCGGGCAGTTCCGTTTGAGCGGGCATGGCGGGTTGGTACATATGAGCGGAACCTGGTCCACCGGGCACGCACCGTCCTTGTAGGAGCGGGCTTGTCGTGTGACGAACCACCGCGAAAGGACTGCTTAGCGGCCTGCGTTGCATTCGCGGTGGTTCGTCACACGACAAGCCCGCTCCTACGGTGATGGCGATGAAACCGCGCCTGGCGCCTCTTGCCAGCCCCGCCCTTCCCCCTGAAGCTATACCGCCTCAGGAGACCCGAAATGAATCTGCACGAACTCACCCAACGCCTGCACACCATCCGCGACAACAACGACTGGCGCGGTTTCCACAGTCCGAAGAACCTGGCCATGGCCGCCAGCGTGGAGATGGCCGAGCTGGTGGAGATCTTCCAGTGGCTCAGCGAGGACCAGTCGCGGCAACTGCCCGCCGATCAACTGGCCCATGCCGGCCAGGAAGTCGGCGATATCGTCCTCTACCTGCTCCTGCTGTGCAGTGAGCTGGGCCTGGACATGGAACAGGTGGTGCGGGCCAAACTGGCCGACAGCGAGAGGCGCTTCGCCAAATGAACGACCGTCATTTCGATGCCCTGGCGACGCGCTTCGCCGAGAAGATCTACGGCGGCGCCAAGGGTGCGATCCGTCTCGCGGTGCTCCAGGCCGACCTCGCCGAGTGCCTGCCGGAGCGCCCGCTGCGCATCCTCGATATCGGCGCCGGCCTCGGCCACATGGCCCTGTGGCTGGCCGAGCGCGGCCACCAGCTGACCCTTGCCGAACCGGCCGCACCGATGCTCGACGGCGCCCGCGAACGCTTCGCCGCCGCCGGTCAGCCGGCGACCTTCATCCAGGCGCCCTGGCAGGACCTGCTCGGCGAACTCACCGAGCCCTACGATGTGGTGCTGTGCCACGCGGTGCTGGAGTGGCTGGCCGAACCGGAATCGATACTGCCGGTGCTGCATCAGCTCACCCGCGCCGACGGCCTGCTCTCGCTGGCCTTCTACAACCGCGACGCGCTGGTCTATCGCAACCTGCTCAAGGGCCATTTCCGCAAGATGCGGCGCAACACCCTGGCCGGCGAAAAGCAGAGCCTGACCCCGCAGAAACCCCTTGATCCGCGCGAACTCCGAGCGCAACTTGAAGGTCTATGGCAGGTAGAAGCCGAAAGTGGCGTACGGGTGTTCCACGACTACATGCCGACGGAATTCCAGGCCCGCGCCGAACTCATCGATCTGCTGGAAATGGAACTCGCGCACCGTCGCCACCCGGCATTCGCCGGCCTCGGCCGCTACCTGCACTGGATATGCCGACCCCGTTAGGGAGAGCCACATGCCGTACCGTGTCGTTCTTGCCTTCACGTGCCTGACCCTGGCCGCCTGCCAGGGCAGCAACCCCTACGTCGCCAGTTCCCGACCGCTGCCACCCGCTCCCGCGCAGGCCGCCAGCACCTTCGACGCCAGCGCCTACCCGGCACCACCCCGCGACTACGGACGCTACCGCAGCTGGAGCTGGCGCAACGGCCAGTTGCCCGCCGGCAGCACCACGGCCGATCCGGCGCAGCTCGCCGAGGCGGTCGGCAGTGCCCTCGACCAGCGTGGCCTGCGTCCGGCACGCACGGCCCGCGGCGATCTGCTGGTCAGCGCCGATGTGCGCCTGGAACGCCGCCTGCGCCAGTACCGCGACGATGACTACTACCCCTACGGCGGCTACGGCGGCATGGGCTACCGCCACGGTTACTACGGCAACAGCTACGGGGTGTACGGCAGCGTGCCGGTGATCCGTACCTACCAGGTCGAGGTGATGGTGGTGCGCGTCGATCTGTTCGATGCCGACAGCGGCCAGCCGGTGTGGAGCGCCAGCGCCGAGAGCGACAGCCGGGGTTCCCTGGCCGAGCGCGCCGACGCCCTGCGCGAGGCCGTCGACAAAGCCATGAGCGGCTATCCTCCCAGCTAGTCACAGGAACCGGAGAATCATCATGCTGCGCCGTCTTGTCTTGTTTTCCCTGCTGGCACTGCTTGCAGCCTGCCAGACCAACAACGTCACCCAGGACTTCGACGCCAGTCGCGATTTCGCGGCCTACCGCAGTTGGGTCTGGCAGGAGCCGGCGCTGCAGTACCGCCCGGACGACCCGCGAATCAAGAGCGACCTCACCGAACAGCGCATCCGCCAGGCGGTCAGCGGGCAACTCGACCAGCGCGGCCTGCGTCCGGCCCAGCCCGGCACCCGCGGCGACCTGCGGGTGCAGGCCTACCTGATCGTGGAAAACCGTCATCAGCAGGTCACCACTCAATACGGTGGCGGCTGGGGGGGTTACTGGGGCGGCTACTGGGGCGGCCCGATGTACAACGAGACGCGCACCGTCGAATACAAGGTGGCGACCATCCAGCTCGACCTGTTCGACGCCCGCGACGGCAAGCTGGTCTGGCGCGGCAGCGCCGAGCAGGTGATGAACCACTACCCGCCTACTCCGGATGAACGCAACACGGCGATCCAGAAGACCGTCGCCCAGGTACTGTCCAACTATCCGCCGCACTGATCCCCGCCGGTCCGGGCCGGTCGCCGATGCAGGCGACTGGCCATATCGTTGACTACACTGGAGGCACGCACGCAACGTGCACGGCCCATGCCGGCAAAGGAGTGCTCGTGTCCCCCCGATTCGCGAAACGCCAGCGCGGCGCTATCGGCCTGATGGCGGCGCTGACCCTGGCTGTGGCCCTGGCCTTCGGGCTGCTGGTGGCTGATGGCGGGCGGCTCTACATGGAGCAGCGCAACCTGCAGCGGGTGGTGGACATGGCGGCGCTGGAGGCGGCGGGCCAGAGCGCCAAATGCACCGGCAGCGGGGTCCAGGCGGCGGCGCTGGCCAATGCTGCGGCGGCACGCAATGGGTTCAGTGTCGGCAATGGCAATACGTTGGTGACCAGTTGCGGCAAGGTCGCGACAGGCGCCAGCAGCCTGCGTGGCTTCACGGTTGATGCCAGCATCGCCGAAGCCATCAGGGTCGTGGCCAGCACCACCGTATCCTCCAGCTTCGCCGCCGGCATCAGGGACCTGATGGCCGGACGCAGTCTGTCCAGTACAACCGTGCTGCATGCCCAGGCGGTGGCTACCGCGCCGATACCGAAGGCCATGCTGCGCCTGCGCTCGACCCTTGCGACCATGGATACGCAGAAATCGGCACTGCTCAATGCCCTGATCGACCCGCTGGGCGGGCGTGTCACCCTGGACGCCGTTGGCTGGCAGGGCATTGCCAACACCGACCTCAAGCTGCTGGACTTCCTCGATCAGTTGGCAATCGACGTCAATGTCGGTGCCGGCCACTATGACGAATTACTCAAGAAGAACATCCACGCCACCGACCTGCTCCGCGCCGCCGCAACGGTCCTCGCGCGCAGCGGCGCGGCCGCCGACGTGGTGACCAACCTGGGACAGGTGGTGGCAGGTGCGGACAGCGGCACCCTGGTCAAACTGGGGGACATCCTCGACCTGCAGAACGGCACCGCTGCCGCCGGGCTGGATGCATCGCTGAAAGTCATCGACCTGGTTCAGGCGGCAGTGATGCTGGCGGCGAAGAACAGTGCGGCAGTGGTGCAGTTACCGTTGAGCCTGCTCGGGCTGGTGACGGGCAACGTGAAAGTGAAGGTGATCGAACCGGAACAGCTGTCCGCCGTCGGCAATCCGGCGAAAGACGTGATCAAGGTCCATACCGCCCAGGTACGGCTGCTGGTATCGCTCGACCTGCCCGTGCTCAGCACCATCACCGGCCTGCTCAACGCCGTGCTCAACCTCGCCACGCCATTGACCAACATCATCAATCCGTTGCTCAGCCTGAACCTGCAGGGCACCTTGCAGTCGGTGGGCTGCCTGATCCTGGTGCCGTGCAAGGTCAGCGATATAGAACTGCTGCCCGGGGTGCAGCAACTCAACATCGGCGTGGAGGTGGCGTCGGCGACCAGCGAGATCACCGGCTACAGCTGCAGCCCAGGCAAGCAGTTGAACACCAGTACCCAAACAGCGGCGGCGAAGGTCGCGGTCGGCAAGTTCAATACACCGAACGACTTCTTCACCTCGGGCACCGCTGTGGTGCAGGCCATCCCGCTGATCGACTTCGGCACCAACGTCTGCACCAAGCTGACGATCCTGACCCTCGGCTGCGGAACGCGGGTGCCCTTCGTTGGCGGCGGTGTCGGCCTCAAGGTCGACACCACGGTATTGGGCACGCCACCGGGAACCCCGACGCCGCTGCTGTTCAGTGGCGTCAGCGCACCGCCCAGTCTCAGCAAGGCGCCGGTGTACCTGCCCGCCACCGGCAGCTCCAGCAATGTGGTCAGCAGCCTCAACACCACCTTCAACGGGGTCCAGTTGCAGGTCTACCAACCCCAGGCCGGCAACCCGCTGGGCCTGCTGGTGACCACCGCGGCCAGCCTGCTGAACAACGTGAAGAACCTGCTGCTGCCACCGATCATCACGCTACTCGGCCGCATCACCGATCCACTGGTCAACTCGCTGCTGAAAGTCCTCGGCATCGACCTGATGGTGGTCGACGTTGGCGTCAATATGGACTGCGGCCGTGCTCAACTGGTGATCTGAAGCGGCAACTCGACCCTGAACCGCGCCCCCCGCGGCCCATTCTCCACCCCCAGGCTGCCGCCCATGCTCTCGACGATCCGGTAGCTCACCGACAGCCCCAGACCGGTGCCCACGCCGACCGACTTGGTGGTGAAGAACGGTTCGAAGATCCGCTCCAGCAGGCGCGGCTCGATGCCGCCACCGTTGTCTTCGACCCACAGCCGCAGGCACTGCCGGTCGCGCTCGGCGCGCACGGCGATCCAGGGCTGTTCGATGCCTTTTTCCAGCAGCACGTCGCGGGCATTGACCATCAGGTTGATCAGTACCTGTTCCAGCTGGTCCTGATGGCCGAGCACCGGGCATCCCGCCACGGGCTCGCCAAGCTGCACGGCGATACCCTTGCCGGCCAGCCCCTCGGCCAGCAGCGACAACGCACCCTCGACCGCCTGCCACGGCTCGAACAAGGCCTGCTCGACCTCGGAGCGACGGCCGAAGACCCGCATGTGATCGACCACCTTCGAGGCCCGCAGGACCTGGCTGTCGATGCGGCGCAGTTTTTCCTGCAGGTACTGCGGATCGACATCGCCGTTTTCCAGGCGCTTGAGCGCATTGACCACAGCCATGCGCATGACGTTGAGCGGCTGGTTGAGCTCATGGGCAAGGCCCGTGGACATTTCGCCGAGCGTCGCCATTTTCGCGCTCTGCAACACCAGTTGCTGGCTGCGCCGCACCTCGGTGTTGTCGCGCCCCACCGCCTGGATCTCCACGAGCCGCCCCTGCTCGTCGAACAGGCCACGATCGGACCACACCCACCAGGCATGCTGGCGCCCGGGCAACTGCATGCAGACCTCGTCGCTGCTGACCGGCTGCTCGGGGCTGAGACGGGCAATGCGCTCCAGGAACAGCACGCGCTGCGCCGGCGACATCCATTCACCCAGGTTCATCCCCGGCAGTTGCGCCGGCACGCACTCCAGGTAGTCGGCCAGCGGGCGGTTGCCATAGAGCAGTTCGAGATCGGGACGATAGCGACAGATCATCGCCGGTGAATCCTCGACCAGCACCCGGTAGCGCTCCTCGCTCTGGCGCACGCGCTCGGCAGCCAGGGTCGCCTCGGTGGCGTCGAGCCAGATGCCGATCGCCTCCACCGGCATGCCCAGGTCGTCACGCAGCAGCCGCACTTCATCGAGGATCCAGTGCCAGTCGCCATCCTGGTCGCGCAGCCGGTAGCGCCCGCGCGCCTGGCCTTCACGCAGCAGGGTGCGGGTGCGCTCCAGCCACAGGGGCAGGTCGTCCGGGTGCACCCACTGCGCCGGCTGCAGGGTTTCGCCAGGCGTCGCCTGCCAGCCCAGCAACGGTTGCAGGCTGGCGCTGAAGAACTCGGCGTGCAGGGCGCCCTCGGCGTAACGCTGGATGTAGATCACCGCCGGCGAACTGGCGATCAGGTTTTCCAGGCGGGCATGGGCGGCGTCGGCCTGTTGTTCATGCTGCTTGATGTCGCTGATGTCGAGCATGAAGCCACGCAGCCGGCGCGCCTCGCCCTGGCCGCTGACTTCACCGCACAGGCGGTACCAGCGCGGCGGCTGGCCGATCAGGCGCAGGCACAGCTGCAGGCTGCTTTCCTGCCGTTGCACTGCGGAAAAGGTCAGCAGGGTCGCCTCGCGGTCCGCCGGATGCACCAGCGCCAGCCAGTCGCTCAGCGGCACCCGCGCCGCCACGCCGAAACTGGCGGCCAGCCCCGGCGCCAGGTGCAGGCACGGGTCATGCGGGGCCCACTCCCACCAGCCGGCACCGAGCAGCCCCTGGACGTGGTCCAGGCGTTGCTGGCTGGCCTGCAGGCGATCGCTGGCCAGGCGGGTCAGCAGCGGCTCGACCAGGGCATCGGCGAGCAGCAGCGCGTCATCGTCCAGGCGTGGCTGACCGTTGTCCTCGCAGAGCAGCCAGGCCCGCACCTCATGCTGCTGGGAATGCGGCATCAGGTAGAACGGCAGCGCCAGCGCGTCGAGGTCCGCCCGGCCGCTGCTGTGCAGCAGGTGGCCGCTGGGCAACCCGCCGAGCAGCGCAGCCAGGCGCTGCTCGCGCAGAGGCAGGTCGGCACCGCTCTGGGCGTAGGCTTTCCAGCCGCCATCGAGCGGCAGCAGCAACACCGCCCACGCGCTCTGCCAGTGCCAGGCCAGGCGCCGCAGCTGCTCGCCGGTTTCCTCGACAAGACGTTCCAGGCTGCAGCCGCGCATCGCCGTGGCGATCTGCCCGGCGAGGGTTTGCCGCTGCTGCGCGGCGAGGCCCTGGCGTTGCGTGTGGACCAGGTCGCCGATGTCGAACACCTGCAGCAGCCAGCCTTCGGCCTGAGCTAGGAGCCAGCCACGGGTATGCAGGGTGCGCCCGCCGGCGGCACGAAAATCCAGATCCAGTGGATGCGCCTGCCAGTCCGCCGGCTGTCCCTCCAGGGCCAGCAGACTGTCGGGCTGCACATAGTCGTGCAGATGCGCCGACAGCTGTGCCGGCAGGGCCAGGGCCGTGCGCAGCGGGCCGCTCAGGCGCAGGACCCGACCCAGATCGTCCAGCCACAGTTGCAGACCGACCGCGGGCGGCGCCGGCGTCGGGCTCAGGTCGCGGGTTTCGCCGACGCGGGTGCGCCAGCGCTCGAACAGTCCCGGACCGCCGTTCAAAGTTGCAGGCTCGCCTGGGTGCCAAGGGTCGCCGGCAGCTTCGGCACCTCGCCCAGACCTGGCAGGACCAGCACCGGCAAGGTCGAGGTCAGCTTGCTCTTGCTGTAATGGATACTCACCGTGAGCAGATTGCCCGAGGACAGGTGCACCGTGGCATCGGTGGCGAACTGGAAGGCCAGCGAACCCGGCAGCCAGGCCAGCTGTTGCTCCAGGGTCTGTCGGGCCAGGTTGTTGACGTCGGTGCCGAGGGTCGCGCTGTTCGGGTCCAGCGCCACGCAGCGGCGCACCGCCTCGCTGCTGGCCTGGTTGAACGACTGCATCATCAGCATGGGCAGGCCATAGCTGAGCAATCCGTAGAACACTGCGAAGAACATCACGAAGACCACGGCGAACTCGATGGCCACCGCACCTTTTTGCCGTCTCGCAAGGCTTGCTTTCATGATCGCGTCTACCCTGACAATGACACCTCTCAGACAAGCATAGAATCAATCAGACCAAGGGATGGCATTTCGCCAATGCAAAGTCTCGTCCTGCTGTTGTGGCTCGCTCTGTGTGCCGAACAGGATGTCCGTGAACGGCAGATCGCCAACACCCTGACCCTTGGCGCAGCCACCTTCGCCCTGGTCTACCTGTTTCTCACCGGCCACACCTGGATCGGTGCCGAACCGGCGGATGCCGCGCTGGCCCTGGCCCTGGTGATGCTACTAACGCTTCCGGGCTATATCCTCGGCCGGCTGGGCGCCGGCGACGTGAAGCTGCTGGGCGCCCTGGCCCTGGCAACCGACCAGTGGTATCTGCTGGGCACCTTCATCGGCGCCGGCCTGACCCTGCTGGCCTGGTTGCTCGGCCGGCGCTGGCTGTGGTCCCTGCTCAATCAAAAGCTTAGGAAGCGCGTGCTGGCCCTGCGCGAGGAAATGGCCAGCCGCCAACCCTTCGCGCCGTTCCTGCTGGGTGGCTTCCTGCTGGCGATTCTATGGCTCCATTAGTCGCCTCGACGCCCCAACCCGGCGGTCACTCCTTGTAAATAGTTGAAAGGAGCGACTACTTTTTAGCTAGTGCCCCACCGTGACCCGGGACCGCTCCTTGGCAGCATTCAGGGAGGGCACGTCAGCAGGGAGTCGCGCGTGAACATGTCAACCAGCCAAGTGAAAGTCCTGGTCGTCGATGACCAGCCGTTGATCGTCGAAGAACTTTGCGAATTTCTCGAAAGCAGCGGTTACCGCTGCGTTCCATGCCATTCCAGCGTCAACGCCATCGAGCGCTTCGGTGCCGATCCGGCGATCGGCCTGGTGGTGTGCGATCTGCACATGCCCGAGTACGACGGTATCGAGCTGGTCAAGGCGCTGAAGGCCGTCGCCGGGCCCGAGCGCATCTTCGAAGCGATCATGCTCACCGGACGCGCCGACAAGCAGGACGTCATCAAGGCCCTGCGCGAGGGTTTCGCCGACTACTACCAGAAGCCGGTGGACCTGGAAGAACTGCTCGAAGGCCTCAAGCGCCAGGAAACCGCCCTGCTGGCGCGGCACAAGGACTTCCATCAACTCGGCCACCTGAATCAGAAACTCAAATGCCTGGCCGAGTCCATCGACGGCCTCTACCAGGACCTCGACAAGGCCCGCGCCCAGGTACCGCCCAGGGCCGAGGACAGCGAGGAAGGCGAACAGGACAGCGACGCCGTACCGACCATCTTCGCCCCGCTGTCACCCCGCCAGCTCGACGTCGCGCGGCTGGTCGGCCAGGGCAAGACCAACTACCAGATCGCCTGTGAGCTGGGCATCACCGAGAACACGGTGAAGCTGTATGTATCGCAGGTGCTGCGCCTGACCCACATGCACAACCGCACCCAGTTGGCGCTGGCCTTGTCGCCGGGCAATTCGGCGTTGCGCCAGCGGGTGACGGAGCATTGATTTGCGCAATCTGAAGGGCTCGCCGTGACGGATGCGGTGCCCTCGAGATCGAGGGCGCCGCAAGACTCAAGACAGGCACCAGCATCTATTCCCCCCCCGATCCCCCGGAACTCCCCGAGCTCATCTTGTCCCACTTGAAAACCTCGGGAATCTTGTAGTCATACGCCTTCAACCAGCGCTCCGTGCTCTTGTCGTACTCGCGCGGCGTGGCGTTCTGCGGCTTGTCCGAGGCATGCAGGCCGCGGGGCTGCAGTTGCAGCCAGGTTTCGGTGGTCAGCTGGGCCTTGGACGACGGACCGGGCGGCATCGCCGCGGCGCCCAGGGGCGCACTGGCCAGCAGCATCAGGGCAAGCAGGCGAACGTTCATGACGGCCTCCGGGGCGGCTGCTCGCCGCCGGGTTTGAGTTGCTCGGCACGGGCCTGGGCTTCGTTGAACTGCGCCGCGCTCAGGCCGAGACGGCTGACCAGGTCGGCGGCCTGCTGCCACTTGTCCTGGTACAGCAGCAGGGTCACCAGGTTGACCGCCGCCAGGCGGTCGCTGTCCTTCAGCTCGATGGCGGTGAGGAACTCGAAACGGGCTTTTTCCAGGTCGCCCAGGTTGAGGTAGACCACCCCCAGGTCGTTGCGGATCCTCTCGTCGGTGGGCGCCAGCCGCGCGGCGCGCAGCAGGTGCTGGCGGGCCTGGACATTGTCGCCGCGCGCGACCGCCAACTGCCCCAGGCCATGTTCCGCCTCCGCGCCCACACAACTGCCGAGCAGGCTGCGATACAGCGGTTCGGCCTCGCTGCTGCCCAGCAGGCGCAGGATCTTGGCCTTGCGCACCTGCACCTGGATCAGCTCGCCCGGCATCTCTTCCAGATGCGCCAGGCTGGCGTGGGGACGGCCGTCGGCGAGCATATCGTCGGCCATGCTCAAGGCCAGTTCCTGGGACGCATCCGGTTTCGCGCAACTCGCCGTGTTGCCCTGCAGGGCCAGCCACGGCGCGCCGTTCTGTCCGGCGCAGCCACTGAGCAGGAGCACGGCGACCATCAATCCAGCGACTTTCATGCAGCACTCCCCTTTCAGGATCCGAAGGCCCGCGCCAGGGCGCTGAGCCCCGGGCCAGCGAGGACGATCAGCAAGGCGGGAAAAAGGAAGACCATCATCACGATGGACATCTTCCCGGACATTTTCGAAATCCGTTCCTGCAGGCGCGTCAGGCGCCGATCGTCGAGCAATTGCTTGAGGGCCAGCAGCGACTTCATCGCGCCGCCGCCCTGGGTGAGCAATTGCTGGAGGATCACGCAGGTGTCGTTGAACTCGTCCACCGACAGCAGTTTCGCCGTCTGCTCCAGCTCCGGCGCCAGGGCCAGGCCGGAGTCGACCCGGTGCAGGATCAAGCGCAGCTCCGCGCTCAGCACCGGCAGCAACTGCCGCCCCTCGGTGCTGAGGATGCGCAGGCTCTGTTCGACCGCCAGCCCCGAGTCGAAGAGGATGCGCAGCAGCGGAATGAAGCTGATGACCTCCTCGGCGACCTGCCGCTGCCGGCGCGCCGCCGACCAGGCGAGGATGCGCTTGGGCAGCAGGTAACCCAGGCCCAGGGCGAACAGCGGCCACACCCAGGGCATGCCGCTGTCCGGGTAGAACAGTTGCTGCACCAGCAGCGCGCTACCCAGCGCGAGCAACGGCACGCCGATCTGCAAGGCGGCGAACAGCGAGCGCTGGCGGGTCCGGCGCCAGCCGATGCGGTCCAGCAGCATGCGCGTTTCGCTGTCCAGGGTCAGCGAGCGCTGGGCCAGCGGGCTGCGGCCCAGGCGCTGCAACCAGCCATCCTCCTCCGCGTCCTCCAGCGGCCGGCCTTGCAGACGCAGGGCCACCAGGCGCTCGCGACGATGCTGGCGGGCCAGCACGCTCACCAGCAGGACGAACGTCAGGAAGAACAGCGCGGCGCTGATCAGCAAGGCCATCTCAGATACTCCGCAGCATGCGCCACAGCGCCAGGCAGCCGAGCACCTGCAGCGCGAAGGCGGCCAGCAGCATCGAGCGGCCGTCCGCGTTGTTCCACATCGACAGCAGGTAATCGGGGTTGATCATCAGGAAGTAGCTGGCCATGGCCACCGGCAACAGTGCCAGCACGCCCGCGGTCATCCGCGTCTCGCCGGTCAGCGCGCGCAGCTGGCGCGCGCCCTGCTCGCGCTCGCGGATCAGCTTGACCAGGTTCTCCAGCAGCTCGCTGGCATTGCCGCCGTAGCGGTGATTGATGCGCAGCCCCAGGGCCAGCACGCGGAACTCGTCCTGGTCGTAGAGCTCGGCGAAATCCTGCAGCGCTTCATCCAGGCTCACGCCCATCTGCACGTTGCGCTGGACCCGCTGCATGGCGCTGCGCAGCGGGTCGGCGGAGACATCCACCGCACCCAGCACGGCGTCGCTCAGGGTGCGCCCGGCCTTCAGGCTGCGCACCGCATGGTCGAGCAGGGTCGGCAACTGTTCGATCATGCGCCGCAGGCGGCGGTGATAGCGCCAGCTCATGTACAGGCGCCAGAGCATCGGGCAGAGCAGCGTGGTCAGCGCCGCGCCCGGCCATCCGGCGAGCATTCCGGCCAGGGCGATCGACAGCAGCCAGGCCGAGCCCCAGAGCATGAAGCGATCGGCCCGGCGATCGAACCCCGCGCGCAACAGCAGCAGCTCCAGCCCGCCCCGCGCCGGCGCTTCGACCGGCACCGGCTCGGGCAACTGGCCGAGCCGCTGCAGGGTGCGCTCCTCGGCCGACTTGCGCACGCCGCTGTAGAACAGACCGACCGACGCAACCAACAGCGCCAGGCCGAACAGGCCGAGGACCACGGCGATCATGGCGCCGGCTCCAGCGCATCGCGGCGCAGCTTGTCGCCAGCGGGATTGACCGCTTCGCGGAGGAAACCGCCACCGGCGCGGCGATCGAAACGAAACAGGGTGTTGGTGACATAGACATCGTCGCGAATGCCGACCACCTCCAGCACCTCGCTGATGCAGCGCCGGCCATCGGGCAGGCGGGTCAGCTGGATGACCACGTCGAGGGCGGCGCAGATCATCTGCCGCAGGGTCTTCTCCGCCACCTGGCGCCCGGTCAGGCCGACCAGGGTCTCCAGGCGCAGCAGCGCATCCTGGGCGGTGTTGGCGTGGACGGTACTCATCGAGCCGTCATGCCCGGTGTTCATCGCCGTGAGCACGTCGATCACCTCGACCCCGCGGATCTCGCCGAGCAGGATCCGGTCGGGACGCATGCGCAGGGCATTGCGGATCAGCTCGCTGGCCTTGACCTCGCCATGCCCCTCGGCGTTCGGCGGGCGGGTTTCCAGGCGCACCACATGGGGATGCTCCAGTTGCAGCTCGGCGACGTCCTCGATGGTCACCAGGCGCTCCAGGGGGCTGATCAACTGGCTGAGGATGTTCAGCAGGGTGGTCTTGCCAGTGCCGGTGCCGCCGCTGACCAGGATGTTGCAGCGCTTGCTCACCGCCAGTTCGAAAAACGCCAGGATGGTCGGGTCGATGGCCCGGCTGGCGAGCAGGTCGACGCTCTTGAGCATATCCTTGCGGAACTTGCGGATCGACAGGCAGGGCCCGTCGAGGGCCACCGGTGGAATGATCGCGTTGACCCGGCTGCCGTCGGGCAGGCGCGCGTCGACCATCGGCGACGACTCGTCCAGGCGCCGGCCCAGTGGCGCGAGGATGCGCTGCATGACCCGCTCGACATGGTGCGCGTCGATGAAGCGCAGGTCGGTCTGGTGCAGCACCCCGGCGCGCTCGACGAACACCCGGAACGGCCCGTTGACCAGGATCTCGGTGACACTGCTGTCGCGCAGCAAGACTTCCAGCGGACCGAAACCGGTGAGCTCGTCCACCAGTTCCTCGGCCATGCGCTCCATTTCATAGCGTGACAGCGCCAGGTGCAGGCGGGCGATGTACTCGCCGACATGCTCGACGACGAACTGCGCCAGCGCCGGCCGCGCGCCTTCCAGCAGGTTGCGCCCGGAGTCTTCGATGGCGTCGATGATGTAGCGGTGCAGCGCGCGCTTGAGCGCCTGCGGATCGGCAGCCAGGTTGTGCCGGGGGCCGCCGAACAGCTCGTCACTGCTCATGCTTGTGTCCCCAGAGCCGGCTGAGCCAGGTGTCGGGCTTGGGCTTGAGGTTTTCCGAACGCCGCGCCAGCCGCTCGCCCAGCGCCTTGAGGCCCTGGGTGAGGTGGTCGCGCGGCGCCAGTTCGAACAGGCTCAGGCCCTGGTTGCGCGAGTTCAGGCGCACCTCGGCGCTGGCCGGCAGCTCGGTCAGCAGCGGCAGGGCGAAGCGTTTGCCGAGGGCGTCGGCATCGGGAATCACGCTGCGCAGGTAGCGATCCACCAGCAGCTTGGCGTGCTCCAGGTTCATGCCCTTCTCGCGCCAGGTATTCAGCACCTCGAGGTTGCGCCGGCATTCGATGACGTTCTGGTCGGTGTACCAGATCAGCTTGTCGCAGTGACTGACGAAGGTCCGCAGGGCCTCGCAATCGGCCTGCCCGGTGAGGTTCACGACGATGTGCTGGAAATGCTGGCGCAAGGCGCTGAGCAGCATGTACAGCTCGGCGGCGCTGGTGCGCTCCAGCGGCTCGTCGCCGGGGGCGTAGGCCAGCAGGCGCAGGCCGTTGCCTTCGCGGGCGAAGGCGCTGTCGATCAGGGTGCTGTCGAGGCGCCGCAGGTGGCGCAGGGCATCGCCGAAATGAAACGACGCCTCGACGCCGAGCAGCGCCAGGCTGTCGCCCCGCGGCAGGCCGAGATCGAGCAGCAGGGTCTGCTGGCCACTCTTCTGTACCACCTGGCCGAGATGCACGGTGAGCAGCGCGCCGTCGGAACCGCACTGGGTGCCGTAGAGCACGGTGAGGCCGCCCAGATGCGGGTTGGCGGTGACCGGCGGCAGGCGCTTGCTGAGGCGCCGGACCAGCCCGGCGACCTCGCTGGCACGCGAGCCGTAGGCGACGAAGTCGCGCGCACCGGCGCGCATGGCATTGAGCACCAGCTGGTTGTCCATGCCGTCGCCGAGGGCGACGATCGCCAGCATCGGCTTGGCCTCCAGCACCCCCTCGATCAGCGCGCACTGGTTGACCACATGCTCGCGATCGAGGCCGACGAACACCAGATTGGCGAAGGTCACGTCGATCAGCGCGAGCAGTTCGTCGAGGCTGCCGCTGCCGGCGCCGACCACTTGTCCCAGTGGCGTGAGGGCGGACTGCAGCCATTGCAGGTCGCTCTCGTTGCGGGTGATGGCCAGGAAGGTCTGGCTCAGGCTTTCGCTCATCGGGATAACCCACTGCGACGGTCAAAGTCGCCGTTTTCCAGGAAGAACAGACGCCCCCAGCTCGGGTCGTAGTTGCGCAGCTGCTCGCCGGGCAGTTCGGGCAGTTGGGCATTGGCCGCCAGCGGCCGGACCAGGTGCGGGGTGACCACCATCAGCAGTTCGGTTTCATCACGTTGCACCCTCGATTGGCGAAAGAAGGCACCTAATATCGGGATGTCTCCAAGTCCAGGGAACTTATCCACTGATGAAGACGTGCGGCTGCTGATCAATCCACTGATAACGAAACTTTCGCCATCAGCTAACGAAATGCTGGTATCCGTACGGCGAATGCTGAGTGCAGGCACTCGCGTACCGGCGACTTCTACCGCATTGGCGTCGTCCAGTTCGCTGACCTCCGGCGCGACCTTGAGGTGAATGCGATCTCGACTGACGACAGTGGGCGACAACGCCAGACGAATACCGAACTCCTTGTATTCGATCGAGACACTGTCACTACCGCTGCTAGGCACGGGGATTGGAATCTCACCACCTGCGAGGAAGCTCGCGGTCATGCCGCTAAGTACAACCAGACTTGGCCGCGCCAAAGTGTAGGCGAAACCGCTGTTTTCCAAGGCGTTGATCGCTGCCAGAAAGCGACTGCTGCCGCCACCCCACACGATATTGAAGGCATTGTTATTTAGCGGAATAAGCGGGACCGTTGCCCCGCCAGGAACCACGGGAACTTGACCGGGAGAAACAAGCGTCCCCGGCACTGTACCGGGAGCGCCAAACAACGAATTGTTCGAACCATTGAAAAACAACTTCGCCCCGGCTTCCTTGAGCTTGGTACGACTCACTTCGACGAAGCGGATATCGGCCTGCACTTGATTGGGCAACTCCCCATCCATTGACGGCGGCAGCACGGTCGAAGCCTGGTCCGCCGCCGCCCGGCCACGCACGAACACCATCGTCTGCCGTGGTCCGCTGGCACAGCTGGTCCACAGGCTCAGGCTGGTGGCTCCCGCGCCCATGGCGGTGATCAGCACCGCATCGTTGCCCAGCGGATGCACATCGGCGACGCGCGGATCGCCCACCGCCGCACGGCTGATCTTCACCGGCAGGCGGACTTCCTGCTGCAGCCCCTGGTCGATTTCCAGGGTCGCCGGCACCTGCGGCAGCGCGGCGCAGCCACTGCTGGCCGCCTGCGCCGGGAGCAGCGGCAGCCAGGCCAGCAGCGCGGCGAGCAGCGTGGAGGCAGTGATCCGCGAGGAACGGCTGGTCATCGAAGGGCTTCCTTGCTGATTCAGTGAAGTGGTTCGGCGGTCTGCGCGCCGCGAATGATCTCGATGCCACGGGGGGCTGCTGGCGCTCCGGCGACCCGCGTCGACGCCGCCGGAGCCAGGGCCAGTTGGTTGAAGCGGTACAACTGGCGATTGGTCTGCTCGACGACCGCGGCACCGGCCTTGGGGTCCGCCCAGTAGCGGGCCAGGTGCTTCTCCTCGGCACTGCGCACCGCCAGGCGCAGGCTGCCGGCCTGGGCAGCGAGGGTCAGGCGGCTGGCGAGTGCTTCGGGCACCGCCAGCACCACGGTCCGCGGCAGCGCCCGGCGTTGCTCGGCACGCACCTTGGGATCGGGATCGACCGGCTCGGCGGGGTGGCCGTCGTTGGCCAGGCCCATCTGCTGGCCGACCACCAGCAGGCGCAGGGCCGGCACGATGACCTGGGCACTGGCCTGGGGGTTGTCCTGTTCGTTGCGCAGGTAGAGCAGCACATCGACATAATCGCCCGGCCGCAGATGTCCGCCGGCAGCACTGACCTCGTCGACCCCGAGGGTCAGCGCCAGCTCGCCCGGCTGGATCATCCGCGCCAGCGGGCCGCCGGCGTCGAAGCTGCGCTCATCCAGCCAGGTGCCGGCGGGCAGGTCGCGCCACAGGCTGCGCCCGGCAACCTGCTCGAGGGTCTGGAAACTGCCGGCCGGCGCCACCCGCAGGCGCTCCACGGCGAGGTCATCGTTGTGCAGCGCGACATTGGCGGCGACATCCCGGCGCAGCACCACCACCGGTTGGCGCAGTTCGTCCTCGGCGGTGTCGACGACCTGGGTCACCGGCGGTGCTGTCGGGGTCGGCTGGAGAGCGGGAGGTTCGGGTTGCTTGCTCAGGGCCAGGCCCCAGTAACCGGCAATGATGGCGCCCAACAGAAACAGTCCCGCAAGAACCAAGGTGATGCGACTGCTCATGTCTGGCCCCTCCCTTGACGCTCATCCCCTTGGCCTGTGACGTCTTGTTGACAGGCTCACAAATACACAATTCGAAGTAACTATTTCGCTATTTGACGGTAGTCCAGCTAGGACAAAACGCCATTACCGAGCCAGGAAAATTTCTCTGTGATGGCCGTCACACTCCTAAAACAACAGCTTATTGACGGCGGTTTTTCATTATCACTTTCGAGTTAATGCTTTCTTACATTTGCTCAGGGGTTAACTCTTGACGATGCTCTGATGGCAAAGGGGTATCAGCGAGCCCCGTGTCACCCGCGCCGAGGCGCAAGGAGCAACATCATGCAAATGTCGAAAATCATGCAATCCATACGGAGATTCGCTCGGCGCACGGATGGCGCCTCCGGTATCGAATACGCGATCGTCGCCGCCATGGTGGCCGTAGTGCTCGCAACCTTTATGGGCGATATGAAAAGCAGCCTGACCAACGTCTTCACGCAGATCAAAACCGCCCTGCCCGCCGCCGCTACCAGCAACACCGGAGGCACCAGTGGCGGCACCAGCGGAGGCACCAGCGGCGGCTGATCGCGGGCACAGGCCATGGGCCCCGCTTTACCCAGGAGTAAACGACGCCACTGCGTAACAGGACTGCGCCATGCGAGCTTCCCATCCGCGTCAACAGTTGCTGCTGGTGGATGATGAAGAGGAAGCGTTGCTGGAGCTGGCTGAACTGCTGGAGGGAGAAGGCTTTCGTTGCCACTGCGCAACGTCGGTGAAGCTCGCCCTTCAGCAGTTGACCCGGTATCCGGATATCGCCCTGGTCATTACCGACCTGAACATGCCGGAGGAATCCGGCATCTCCCTGATCAAACGCCTGCGTATACATACCGCACGCCAGCATCTGCCGGTGATCGTCACCACCGGCCACGCCAATCTCGATGCCCTTGGCGAGTTGATGAAACTGGAAGTGCTGGATCTGTTCCGCAAGCCCATCTACCACACCCGCCTCCTGGAAACCCTGGGCAACCTGTTTCCGCTGGAGATGGCGTACAGCAAACAGGCGGTGCAATAGCACCGCCTGTTTGGTTTTCCTTCATTGCATTCACGTTGCCCCGACCTTCGCGGGGCTTGCCTGTGCCTACAACTGATAGCTGAAGCTCACGGTAAAGCGTGGCCGCCGGTTGAAGCTGTCGAGGGCGATGTCGGACATCGGCTTGGCCAGCTCCAGCGAGATGTTGTAGTAGCGCGCATCGCCGAAGCGCAGACCCAGCGCCGCCGATGACAGCTTCGAATCGCGGATCTCCAGTTCGTTGAACCAGGTCCGCGCCGCGTCCAGCACCACGTACGGCTGCAGCAGCTTCACCCAGTCGCCCTCGCGCTTGAAGCTGTAGTTGACCTCGTAGGCGGCGCCCCAGCCCTTGTCGCCCGAGGCCTGGTCCACCGGATAGCCGCGGCCGAAGTTCTGCCCGCCGAACACCGCGCGCTCGCTGTCGGGCAGGTTGTCGTCGGTCCAGTACAGGGCTGCCGACGCCACGCCCTGCCAGCTCTCGAAGAAACGGTCGCTCTGCACTCCCGAGAGGCGCAGGCGGAAGAAATCGAGGTCGTAGCCGGCATCGGTATCGGCGCCGAATTGATCGACGCCCTGATACACCCCGGCACTGAGGATGCGCAGGCGGGTGTCGGTGGCCTTGCGCCAGTCGCCCTCGAAGGCAAACGCGCGGATATCGGTGCTGCTGCTGACTTTCAGCGGAAAGCCGATGACCCGGTAGTCGGTCGTGTCGTCCACCGCGTAGAAACGCGCCGACAGGCTCAGCCATTCATTGGGCGAGGCGATCAGCGGATGGCTCAGGCCGATGGAGTAGCGATCGTTTTCCCGGTGCTGCTTGAGATCGATGCCATTCTGCAGGCGCACCACCGCGCTGGGATCACTGCGATAGCGGGACGCCGACAGCAGCAGCTGGGTGCCTTCGCTGTCGAGGTTCTGCGAGTAGTCGACACGGAAGTAATGCTCCTTGTCATCGCCCGGCGGAAACAGCGCGCCGACGCTCAGTTGCTCGGCCACTGCGGTGTGCGCGTTGCTGTTGGCACCGAACAGCGCCTGGAGATCGTCGCGGCTGCTTTCGGTGAGGTTCATGGTGGTGGTGAAGGGTTTGCGCGACGCCTGCACCAGCAGTTTGCTCGCGCCGTCGGTGGTGCCCGGCGGCGGCACCTGGGCCTGCAGGGTGAGGCCGGGCACGCGGCTCATCAGCGAGGTGTAGCGTTCGAAGGTCTTGCGGGTCAGCGGGCGCTCGGCCTTGAGCTTGGCCACCAGCTTGTCCAGATAGCCCGAGACCCGGCCAATGTCGCCCTGCAACTCGTAATCGCGGATATAGCCCTCGACCAGCACTACGCGCAGCCGGCCCTCGGCGAAGTCCTGGACCGGAAGGAAGGCGTAGGACAGCAGGTAACCGTCGGCCTGGTAGCGCTGGGTCAGGCGCCGGGTGGCCTCGATCAGGTCGCCCACCGTCACCTCGCGATCGATCAGGTCCTGATAGTTGTCGCGCAGCTCGCTCAGCGGATAGACGCTGCCGCCCTCGATACGGATCTTGCGGATCAGCACCCGGGTATTCATCGTCAGTGGCTGAGGTTGGGCTGCGGCGGGAGACGGTACTTGCAACTGGGGAGTGGTCGGTCTGAAGGCGTCGGCAGGAAGGTTCGGTGCCGGCAGGTTGCGTTCGGTTTCGTTGCTGTTCAGATAGCTTGGGAGCGGCTCGGCCTGCAGCACACCCACCCAGGAAAGACTCACTAGCGCGACTGCCATCGATCGCATAGGGCACTCCATGTCCTGAAAAGTACGAGGGAACCAAGACGGTTCCCTCGTCAGACTCAAGCGTAGGTGTTGCCAGGAAAATCGTCTAACGCTGTAGGCTGGTTTTCACTGCCGGCCACCGAGCAGGCCGCCGGTCACGCCATTGAGCAGACCGCCGACACTCCCGCTGGCACCGCCGCTGGCCGTCGCACCACCGGCAGTGGCCCCTGCCCCGGCGGTTACCGTGCCACCGAGGGTGTTGGTCACGGTGTTGACCACGCCACCCACCGCACCGCCGACGCCACCCGTGGTTCCGCCAGTCGCGCCGCCCAGGGTGCTGGTCACGGTATTCACCACACCGCCCAGCGCACCGCCGACACCGCCCGTGGTTCCGCCGGTCGCACCGCCCACGGTGCTGGTCACGGTATTCACCACGCCACCCAGCGCACCGCCGACACCGCCCGTGGTTCCGCCAGTCGCGCCGCCCAGGGTGCCGGTCACGGTATTCACCACACCGCCCAACGTCCCGCCGATATCGCCCGTGGTTCCGCCAGTCGCGCCGCCCAGGGTGCCGGTCACGGTATTCACCACGCCGCCCAGCGTTCCACCGACACCGCCGGTGGCCCCGCCAGTGGCACTGCCCAGGGTGCTGGTGACGGTATTCACCACACCGCCGAGGCCCGCGCCGGCACCACCGCCCGACCCGTTGACCAGACCACCGGCCTGCGCCACGGTCGCACCGACCGTACTGACCGTCGCACCCACCTGATCGACGAGCGGATTGCTCGTGGCACCGCCCACCTGGCTACCCAGGCTGCTGACCGCGCCGCCCACCTGATTGAGCAGGCCGTTGACCGGTGCCCCCAGGCCAGTGGTCGCGCCGACCTGCTGCGTCACGCCGGCGACCGTGTTCACCACTGGCGTCAGCGTCGAACCGACATTGCTGGCCAGGGCCGCGGCCGGTGCCGCCGCGCCGCTGCTGGCGACACCATTGCCACCGAGCACGGTGCCCAGCGAGGCCACGGTGTTGCCAAGGCCGCTGGTCGTGCTGCCCGCGGTGCTGACCACGCCATTGCTGCTGCCGGCATCGAGCCCGCTGCCGACCCCGGCCACCACGCCGCCGACGGTTTCCAGCAAGCCGGTGGAACCGCCCGTGCTGCCATTGCCGACCAGGCCACCCGAGGTACCGGTGCCGCCACCGACGCTGCTGACCAGCCCGCCCACCGCCGTGGTGACCGGATTGCCATTACCCGCGCTGGTGACCGTGTCGCCGACCCTGTCGAGCGCGCCGCCTACGCTCTGTACCACCGAGTCGAGCGGTGTTCCCAGGCCGGTCCTGCTGCCCAGGTTGGTGGTGGTGTTTTCCACCAGCGAAACCACCGGCACCAGTGCATTGCTCGCCTGCTGGCCAAGGCTGCCGAGGGCACCGGTGGTGCTCTGGGTACTCAGGGTGTTGCCGAGCATGGTCACCGCCTGGCCGACCTGGCCGACCACACCGCCCACCAGCGGCACCTGTTCGATGGCCTGGCTGCCCGCCACGCCCTGGACACCGTTGCCGAGCGAAGCGACGCCTGCGCCGATACCGGACAGCGTCGTGCCGACCGCGTTGCCGCCGGTGCCCAATTGGCCAAGGCCGCCGCTGAGACCCGCACCGATGCGGTTGACGGCTTGCCCGGTGGAACTGACCAGTCCGCCCGCGTTGGTGGCGCCAAGCACCGGCAGCGAATTGACCACTGGGGCCAGGCTGCCCAAGCCGGTGCCCAGTCCGGACACGCCGGTACCGACCTGATCGACGACCTGACCGACGATCAGCGGATTGACGGTATTGCCGCCGCCCGCATTGCCACCGCCGGTACCGCCACCTGTACCGCCTCCGGTGCCACCGCCGGTTCCGCCGCCTGTGCCGCCTCCGGTACCACCGCCAGTGCCGCCGCCTGTGCCACCTCCGGTACCGCCGCCAGTGCCGCCACCTGTGCCACCTCCGGTACCGCCATCACCACCACCGGTTCCGCCTCCGGTGCCGCCATCGCCGCCACCGGTTCCGCCGCCAGTGCCACCTCCGGTTCCGCCCGTGCCGCCATCACCACCGCCGGTTCCGCCGCCAGTGCCGCCCGTRCCGCCATCGCCACCGCCGGTTCCGCCGCCAGTACCGCCCGTACCGCCATCACCACCGCCGGTTCCGCCGCCAGTGCCGCCCGTACCGCCATCGCCACCGCCGGTTCCGCCGCCAGTACCGCCCGTGCCGCCATCACCACCGCCGGTTCCGCCGCCGGTGCCGCCCGTACCGCCATCACCACTACCGGTTCCGCCGCCGCTACCGGCATCGCCGCCCGCCGCGCCCGTATCGCTCGGGGAGGAGCCGTCTACCGAACTGTGATGACCACCACCACCGCTGCTGCATCCCGCAGACAGGGTCATGGCCATGACCATTGCCAATGCCGTACTTGCCTTGATCCACGCTTGAGTTTTCATGGCGACTCCATTGCTTTCGCTGCCGCTGCTTTTATGGATGCGGGGGGTTCCTGACAAAATCCCCCGCCTCGGTGCAGCTATCTCAGGCCGGCGCGCGTGGTGTAACAATTCTGAGATTGGTATTAACCCGATCTATACCTCCGTGATGGCAAAAAAAATCAAACCTGATCAATTAGTTACGAGGCGAATAAGGGGTTGATAGTGGCACTTCGACTTTAGCGCTATAACCATTTGACGGGTATCTGACGCCAGCTCGCCGTATACTCCGCGCCCTTTTTTCAGGAGAAATCTATGACCACGCCCGCCTGGTGGCTGCTCTGCCTGCCCTTCATCGCCGGTGCCTTCCTGCCCTTGCAGGCCGGCATCAACGGCCAGCTGGCCAAGCAGGTCTCCAGCGTGCTGGCCGCCGCGCTGATCTCGTTCGCCGTGGGCAGTGTGGCCCTGCTCGCACTGGTCATGAGCCAGCGGGAAATGCCCGGCCTGGCAGCTCTCAAGGGACTCACCTGGTGGCACTGGAGCGGTGGCCTGCTGGGCGCCTTCTTCATCACCACGGCAGCCTTCGCCGGCCCGCGCATCGGCGCGATGCTGTTCATGGCGCTGGTGCTCGCCGGACAGCTGGCGATGGCCATGACCCTCGATCACTTCGGCTGGGCCGGTTTCAAGGAAGCGCCGGCGACCCTGGGCAAGATCGCCGGCCTGCTGCTGATCCTCGCCGGCGTGTGGATGATCCGGCGCTTCTGAGCGTCAGTCGCTGACCTGGAAGGTCAGGCGCGCGGTCTGGCCGCTGGCATCGAGCACGCTCAGCTCATGCTGCCCGGTCTGGTCCAGGCGCGCCTTGAGCGTCTCCTGGCCGGCAGTCTCGCCCAGCGGCACGCCATCGAGGAACCACCAGCGCTGGCCCTCTCCGCCCAGCGCCGAGACATCCACCTGCAACGTCTCGCGGCTGGTGGCCGGCCGGCGCAGCTGATCGTCCTGGCGAACACCGACGATCGACAGCGGCGGCGCGGTGGCCGGCACCTGCGGCGGACACTCCGGCGCCACCGCCGGCAAACGCGCCTCGCGCCGTTCGGCCCGGGTCAGCCAGGGCTCCAGCGGGGCCGGCCACAGGGCCACGTCGCGCACCCGCGCGCCCGCGCAGGCGGCATCGACCCGCCGCCCCTGTGCATCGACCCAGACCCGCTCCAGCAAACCGACACCCAGCGGCTGGTCCTGCGCCAGCAGAGTCGGCGGCGTGGTGCCGTCCAGGGTCCAGGCGAAGCGTTGCCGTCGACAGTTGGGATCATTGCGCGCCAGCTGCTGGCCCAACGGCCAGCAGATCGCCGCGACCCCGACCGAGGCCGGCACCGCGGGGACCGCCGCGGCAATCCCGCGCTGGCTGTCACGGTTGCTCAGCACATCGTGGACCTGCAGCATCAGCGGCGCCGCCGACGCCAGGCCGAACTGCCCCGGCACCGGGGTGCCGTCGGGACGGCCGATCCACACGCCGATCAGGTAGCGCGGGCCGACGCCGATCGACCAGGCATCGCGGAAGCCGTAGCTGGTGCCGGTCTTCCAGGCCAGCAGCGGACGCTGCACCAGTTCGGCATGGGGATCGCGATCGGGGCGGGCCTGACCGCTGAGGATGCGCCGGATGATCCACGCCGCACCGGGCGAGAGCATGCGCCGCTCCAGCAACGGCGCATCCGGCTGCAGGCGCAGGCCGGCGCTCATGCCATCGCGAGCGAAGGCGCTGTAGCCGCTGAGCAGATCTTCCAGACGACTGCCGCCGCCGCCGAGGATCAGCGACAGATTGGGCTCGGCCAGCGCCGGCAGGCTGATCGGCACTCCTGCCGCGCGCAGTTGCGCGGCGAAACGCTTGGGTCCGTAGGCTTCGAGCAACTGCACCGCCGGCAGATTGAGCGACAGCGACAGCGCGGAACTGGCCGCCACCGGTCCGCTGAAGCCCATGGAGAAGTTGCCGGGACGGTAGTCGCCATAGCGCCGCGGCACATCCTGCAGCAGCGATTCGGAATGGATCAGGCCGTCGTCCATGGCCATGCCGTAGAGAAACGGCTTGAGGGTCGAGCCCGGCGAACGCCAGGCGCTGATCATGTCGACATGACCGAAACGGCGCTCGTCGTTGAGGTCCACCGAGCCGAGATAGGCGCGTACTGCCATGCTCTGCGTCTCGACCACGAGAATCGCCGCCGAGGTGCGTTCGGGCAGTCGCGCACGCCAGCCGCCGAGCAGGTCTTCGAGGCGGCGTTGCAGGGCTGCGTCGAGGGTGGTGCGGATCAAGGGCGGGCTGTCCGCGCGATTCAGCCGCCGCGCCAGCAGCGGCGCCAGCGCTGGCTCCTGGCGCGGCGCCAGCAACAGCGGTTCCTCCATGGCTTCGCGGATCCGTTGCTCGGGCCAGACCGCGTATTCGCCGAGGCGTTGCAGGACCTTGTCGCGCGCCAACGTGGCCCGCTGCGGGTGGCGGTCGGGGCGCAGGCGGCTGGGGGCCTGGGGCAGTACCGCGAGCAAGGCGGCTTCGGCGGGGGTCAGTTGTTGCGGCGACTTGCCCAGGTAAGCCCAGCTCGCCGCGGCCACGCCTTGCAGGGTGCCGCCGAAGGGCGCGCGGTTGAGGTAGAGCTCGAGGATCTCGCGCTTGGACAGGTGCCACTCCAGTTGCAGCGTGCGCCACAGCTGGCGCAGCTTGCCCGGCAGGGTCCGGGCATGCGGGTCGAGCAGACGCGCCACCTGCATCGACAGGGTGCTGCCGCCAGACAGCACGCGACCGCCGCTGAGGTTCTGCCAGGCCGCGCGGCCGAGGGACAGCGGATTGACCCCGGGGTGGCGATAGAACCAGCGGTCCTCGTAGGTCAGCAGCGCTTGCAGGTACAGCGGCGACACCTCGTCGAGCGACACCGGATAGCGCCACACGCCATCGGCATCGGCGAAACGCCACAGCGGCGTGCCATCCTCGGCGAGCACGACCCGCGCCAGGTCATCGGCGGGCAGCGGCAGCGGCCAGAGGCGGTCGGCCAGCCAGAGCAGCGCCAGCAGCCCGCCGACGCCCAGCGCCGTGATCCTCAGCCAGCGGGTCGTGCGCCGGCGCGGCAGGGCTACGCTGAACATGGGCCGCACCGCGTCGGGGAACCGCGACGGCCCGACAATGGCCAAAGGCTGGAATGCAGCGCGAATGCTGTGATGAACATCAGGATACGACCATGTGGGTAGAAGGTTTTTTCGAGTGGCTGGGGCAGGTGCTGGGCGCGGCGATCCGTTTCGTGGTGGACGCCCTGACCGGGCTGTTCGCCCTGCTGGCCAACGCCGGGGGGAATTTCATCGACGGGCTGGCGAAGACGCTGGGGATGGATACCTCGCTCATCAGCATCCTGATTCTGCTCATCGGCCTGTTACTGCTGTATTCGGCGGTGCGCGCGTTCATGCGGGCTTCGGTGATTGCGGGGATCATCTGGGCGTTGTTGGGGTTGTGGGTGTTGAGTTGGGTGGTGCATTGAACATTGGTAGTGCCCTTATCGGTGCATGGGTTTCTACACCTCTCTGAAAGCCTGGCGGGAAACCGCATCAAGGCCGCCAGGTGCCTGCCTTGAGTCTTGCAGCGCCCTCAAGATCGAGCGCCGCCCGCGCGGCGCATCGCGGGCGACGCCCGCTCCCACATTTGTTGCAACGTACCTATGTCTGTCAGGCCATGGTTGACCGCCTTGTTGGTTCGACTCGATACCGAGTCGAGCCCAACAGCCTCCCCGCGATGCATCGTCGAAAAAACAAGGGCTGACAACTCAAATCCAACAGACCATGGCACGTTGCAACCGATGATTGGGTCGAGGTAACGGGACTAGTGCCCGTTACCCCTCCCACACCACCGGACGTGCGGTTTTCCGCATCCGGCGGTTGGATCGCTCAGCGTTGCACTGAGACGAGATCTTGCGCAGTGATCAGTCCAAACCGCCGCAGGCAT
>NZ_JAVYJH010000031.1:0-40746 GCF_032621685.1 Pseudomonas sp. zfem002
ACCTGCTGTCAACTGCCTTTTTCAACCGCCTTCGTCAACGACCGAAGCACTTCCGATACTACCTGAAACATCCAACTCATTGATTCTCAAGGAGTTTTCCGTTTCGACTGCGCCGGAAGTGGGGCGAATTATAGAGAGATAAAACAGCACGTCAACACTTTATTTAAACTTTTGTTACGGAACGCATTTTCCGACTACCAAACCGCGGCAGGCGCTGGTTGACCGCCGGTACGCGCAGGAGCAGCAACCCCAGGCCAATCACGGCATAGACGCTCCACTCCTTGAGGTCCGCCCGCACGATCCAGAGAAAGTGCAGCAGGCCCAGACCGAGAATCACATAGACCAGTTTGTGCAGGCGCTTCCAGCGCGCCCCGAGCCGACGCTGGCTGTAACGGTTGGAGGTCAGCGCGAGGCTCAGCAACCCGAAGAAGCCCAGCACCCCAACGATGATGTACGGCCGCTTGCGCAACTCGACCGTCATTTGCCCCCAGTCGAGACCAAGAATGAAGAAGAGATAAGCGCTCAGGTGCAGTGCTATATAAGCAAAGCACCACAAGCCCAACTGCCGGCGGACCACAATCCAGCCGGACCAGCCGGTCACCCTCTGCAACGGCGTCATCGCCAGGGTGATCAACAGAAAGATGAGCCCACCCAATCCGAGGCGATCCACCAGCACCTTGCCCGGATCCGGCCCCAGCGCGAAGATCCATGCCTGATACAGCCACAACAGCGGCCATACGGCAGCCAGAACGAAGATGCACAAGCGCAACCATGGATAGCGCATCAGTAGTTCTTCCTCAGGTCGAGGCCGGTGTACAGCGAACTCACTTCTTGCGCATAACCATTGAACATCTGCGTCTCACGCACATTGGGGCTGAACAGACCGCTCGGCAACCGGCGCTCCCGTGCCTGGGTCCAGCGCGGGTGATCCACCGAGGGATTGACGTTGGCATAGAAGCCATACTCCTCCGGTGCAATGCGCTGCCAGGTGGTTTGCGGCTGCTCGCTGACCAGACTGATGCGCACGATCGACTTGATGCTCTTGAACCCGTACTTCCACGGCACCACCAGGCGCAGCGGCGCGCCATTCTGGTTTGGCAGCTCGCGGCCATACATCCCTACGGCGAGAATAGCCAAGGGGTTCATCGCCTCATCCAGGCGCAAGCCTTCCACATATGGCCAGTCGATCAAGGCGAAGCCGGAACGCTGTCCCGGCATGTGCTTGGGATCCTGCAGCGTTTCGAAGCGCACATACTTCGCCTGCGACGTCGGCTCCACTTCCTTGAGCAACGCGGCGAGCGGAAAGCCCAGCCAGGGAATGACCATCGACCAGGCCTCCACACAGCGCAGCCGGTAGATCCGCTCCTCGAGCTGATAAGGCTTCACGAAGTCCTCGAGCGCGTAACGCCCCGGCTTGCCAACCTCACCATCGATGACAACGGTCCAGGGCGAGGTCGGCAAACCACCGGCATTCTCCGCCGGGTCGCCCTTGTCAGTGCCGAACTCATAGAAGTTGTTGTAGTGGGTCGCGTCCTTGAATGGCGTGATCGCTTCTCCCTGTGCGGTCACTGCCTGCCAGCGGGTGGCCGGCAATTTCTCGGTAAACCAGGCCGGCGCCGCACCCGGCTCCGCATCGGCATAACGTGACACCTCGCCCGCGCCAGCCCATCCAGGCAGTCCGGCAATAGCCAGACCCGCCACGGAAGCACCGAGCAGGGATCGACGGGAAAGATAGAGCGACTCAGGCGTGACCTCCGACTCAGAGCAGTCGGAGGCCCGGGGGAACTTGATCAGCATGATGACTCCGCAGAACCGCAGGACAGATGCTGCAGTAGACTACGGAGTCTGAAAAATATTGCAGCCCTACTCCGCGTTTTTCCGGCGACGTATGCGTAACAAATATTGAGCCGGGCCGGACGCCGCGTAGGCGAGGAAGATCAGCAGCAGGATACGCGGCGGATCACTGAAGACCACGGCAAACACCAATACCACGGCGAGAATCGCCACGAACGGCACCCGACCTTTAAGGTCCAGTTCCTTGAAGCTGTTGTACTTGATGTTGCTGACCATCAGCATGCCTGCGCCGGCAACCAGCAACGCGACCAGGAACGACAGCTTCGAGCCCTGGATACCGTAGTCACTGAAGGCCCAGACCGTACCGGCGACGACACCCGCCGCGGCCGGACTGGCCAGGCCGATGAAGTAGCGCTTGTCGGCCTTGCCCACCTGGGTATTGAAGCGAGCCAGACGCAGCGCCGCACCGGCGACATAGATGAAGGCGACCATCCAGCCGACCTTGCCCATGTCACCCAGCGCCCAGCCAAAGGCCAGCAGCGCTGGTGCCACACCGAAGGCAACCATGTCGGACAGCGAATCGTACTCGGCACCGAAGGCGCTCTGGGTATTGGTCATGCGCGCAACACGGCCGTCGAGACCGTCAAGCACCATGGCGACGAAGATGGCGATGGCGGCGAAGGCAAAATACTTGCTCGCCTCGCGAGGATCACCGGCACTCAGGGCACTCTGGGCGCTCATCGAGTTGATGATCGAGTAGAAACCGGCGAACAGGTTCGCGGTGGTGAAAAGGTTGGGCAGCAGGTAGATGCCGCGGTGGCGGACTTTGCGTCCTTCGGCGTCATGTCCTTCTTCGACATGCTCATCGATCGGTAGCAGGCTTTCGGCGTCAGAGGCCTTGTTCGGCTCTTCGGGACGTTCGCTCATGGAGATTACCTTGCAACGGTTTGGAAAGTTTCGACAAAGGTTCGCGGCGAGGGTTCGCCGACAAACGGATGGAAAGCTTATACCAGAAGCTGACCCCGGAAATGAAAAAACGCGGCCGAAGCCGCGTTTTCATTGCATCAAAACCAATCAGTTCTTGGTTTTGTCGACGATCTTGTTCGCCGAGATCCAAGGCATCATCGAGCGCAGTTGCTCGCCGATGATCTCGATGCCGTGGGCGGCGTTGTTGCGACGCTTGGCGGTCATCGATGGGTAGTTGGTAGCACCTTCGCTGATGAACATCTTCGCGTACTCGCCGTCCTGGATGCGCTTCAGAGCGTTGCGCATGGCTTTGCGGGATTCTTCGTTGATGACTTCAGGACCGGTCACGTACTCGCCGTATTCGGCGTTGTTGGAGATCGAGTAGTTCATGTTGGCGATACCGCCTTCGTACATGAGGTCGACGATCAGCTTCAGTTCGTGCAGGCACTCGAAGTAGGCCATTTCCGGCGCGTAGCCAGCTTCGACCAGGGTTTCGAAACCGGCTTTGACCAGTTCGACGGTACCGCCGCAGAGAACGGCCTGCTCACCGAACAGGTCGGTTTCGGTCTCGTCCTTGAAGGTGGTTTCGATGATGCCGGTACGGCCGCCACCGACGCCAGCGGCGTAGGACAGGGCGACATTCTTGGCGTTGCCCGAAGCGTCCTGGTAGACAGCGATCAGGTCAGGGATACCACCGCCCTTGACGAACTCGGAACGAACGGTGTGACCCGGGGCCTTCGGCGCGATCATGATCACGTCGAGGTCGGCACGCGGAACGACCTGGTTGTAGTGGATCGAGAAGCCGTGGGAGAAGGCCAGGGTAGCGCCCTTCTTGATGTTCGGCTCGATTTCGTTCTTGTACAGGGTGCCCTGGAATTCGTCCGGGGTCAGGATCATGACCAGGTCGGCAGCGGCGACGGCGGTAGCGACGTCAGCGACTTTCAGGCCGTGGGCTTCAGCCTTGGCAACGGTAGCCGAACCTTTACGCAGACCGACGGTGACATCCACACCGGAGTCCTTCAGGTTGCACGCCTGAGCGTGGCCCTGGGAGCCGTAACCGATGATGGCAACTTTCTTGCCCTGGATGATCGAGAGATCGCAGTCTTTGTCGTAGAAAACTTTCATGAAAATACCCCTGTTATCTCGGCCTTGTTCAGGCCATTCGCTAATTTTGTCGAGTTAGATGCTGAGCACTTTGTCGCCACGGGCAATGCCGGTGACACCGCTACGCACGGTTTCCAGGATGGACGCAGTGCCGATTGCCTGAATGAAGCTGTCGAGCTTGTCGCTGGTGCCGGTCAACTGCACGGTGTACACGCTGGCGCTGACGTCGACGATCTGCCCACGATAGATATCGGTGGTGCGCTTGATCTCGGCACGCTGGGCGCCAGTGGCCTTCACCTTGACCAGCATCAGTTCGCGCTCGATATGAGCACTTTCCGACAGGTCGACCAGTTTGACCACCTCAACCAGTTTGTTCAGGTTTTTGGTGATCTGCTCGATCACCTCATCATGGCCAACCGTGGTCAGCGTCAGACGCGACAGGGTCGGGTCCTCGGTCGGTGCTACGGTCAGGCTTTCGATGTTGTAGTTGCGTTGCGAGAACAAGCCGACGACGCGGGACAGGGCACCGGGTTCGTTTTCCAACAGCAGGGAAATAATGTGCCGCATATCAGGTCCGCTCCGTCTTGCTCAGCCACATGTCGCGCATCGAACCATCCTTGATCTGCATCGGATAGACGTGCTCGCTGTTGTCGACCTGGATGTCGATGAACACCAGGCGATCCTTGAGGGCGAAGGCTTCTTCGAGCTTGGGCTTGAGGTCCTTCAGGCTGGTGATGCGGATACCCACATGACCATAGGCTTCAGCCAGCTTGACGAAGTCAGGCAGCGACTCCATGTAGGAGTGCGAGTGACGGCTGTTGTAGGACATGTCCTGCCATTGGCGAACCATGCCCAGCACACCGTTGTTCAGGTTGACGATCTTCACCGGCAGGTCGTACTGCAGGCAGGTCGACAGTTCCTGGATGTTCATCTGGATACTGCCCTCGCCGGTGACACAGGCCACGTCGGCCTCCGGGAAGTTCAGCTTGACGCCCATGGCCGCGGGGAAACCGAAGCCCATGGTGCCCAGGCCACCGGAGTTGATCCAGCGGTTCGGCTTGTTGAAGCGGTAGTACTGCGCCGCGAACATCTGGTGCTGGCCCACGTCGGAGGTGACGAAAGCGTCGCCCTTGGTGACTTCGCACAGGGTCTCGATCACGGTCTGCGGCTTGATGACGCTGCCGTCGCCCTTGTCATAAGGGAACAGTCCGCGGTCGCCGCGCCACTCTTCGATCTGCTGCCACCAGGCATCGATGGCCGCCTTTTCAGGCTTCTCGCCGATCTCGCGAACGGCAGCGAGCATCTCGGTGAGCACGCTCTCGACCGGTCCGACGATCGGGACGTCAGCCTTGACGGTCTTCGAGATCGACGCCGGATCGATGTCGATGTGGATGATCTTGGCGTTAGGGCAGAACTTGGCCGGCCCGTTGATCACGCGATCGTCGAAACGCGCGCCGACAGCGAGGATCACATCGGCATGGTGCATCGCCAGGTTGGCGGTGTAGCTGCCGTGCATGCCGAGCATGCCGACGAACTGGCGATCGGTACCTGGATAGGCGCCGAGCCCCATCAGAGTGTTGGTCACCGGTACGTTGAGCAGTTGCGCCAGTTCGGTCAGTGGCTCGGAGCCACCACCGAGGATCACGCCGCCGCCGGCATAGATGATCGGACGCTTGGCTGCGAGGATCATTTCCGCCGCCTTGCGGATCTGGCCGGAATGGCCACGGACTGCCGGGCTGTAGGAGCGCAGCTTGACCTTCTTCGGATAGACGTACTCGAACTTTTCAGCCGGGTTGGTCATGTCCTTCGGAATGTCGACGACAACCGGGCCTGGACGGCCGGACTGGGCGAGATAGAAGGCTTTTTTCAGGACTTCAGGGATTTCCGAGGCATGTTTGATCATGAAGCTGTGCTTCACGATCGGCCGGGAAATACCGATCATGTCGGTTTCCTGGAAGGCATCGGTACCGACCATGGTGCTGGGCACCTGACCGGAGAGGATGACCATCGGAATGGAGTCCATGTATGCGGTGGCAATGCCGGTGATGGCGTTAGTCGCGCCAGGACCGGAGGTCACCAGTACCACGCCGGCCTTGCCGGTAGCACGGGCGTAACCGTCCGCCATATGGGTAGCTGCCTGCTCGTGGCGAACCAGGATGTGGTGCACTTCCGGTTCTTTGAACAGAGCATCGTAAACATGAAGGAGAGCACCACCAGGGTACCCATAGATGTGCTTAACGCCTTCGTCACGCAAAAAGCGGACGACCATTTCAGCGCCAGATAAAAGCTCCACGTTGTTCACCTCTAAAACGCCAGAATACCGTTCGCTCCGGAACGGGTCTTAATAGGTTTACTGCCAAGCAGAGCATGAGCGACGGAATCGCCGACTACGTCAGCACTGACTGAGCAAGTATTGGGAGCGCCCCAAAGTGTTGCGGGGTTTTCCCACCCAGCGCGAGGTAACGCGTTGCGGGGTGTAACAGGTCGGCGCGGGTGTGCGCCTCATGATCTGCTTAGCGGGTCTGCTTCTGGCAGTCCCCCTACAGCGGACTTTGGATTGTTCTGATTCGAACTGCGCAAGTCAAGTGACTTCACGGTTTAAATTCCGCCGCAGCGCCTCTGCCAGCCGCACGGAAACGTTTGCGCTGACCCGCGCCAAACGAAACGGGGCCGCAAAAGCGGCCCCGGACGATAAACGGCAGAAAAATCAGGCAGATGGACTGATCAACTGATCGAACTCCGCCAGCAGCTTGCGCAACTGACGACTTTCCTCAGGGCGATCGACATACACCGTCTCGGCCATCACCAGAATGCCCGAGGCATTGGGTAGCGGCAGGCCACGTTCGAGGATCTCCTTCATGCGCGGCAGGAAGATCCACTGCAGCCATTGCTCGAAGCTCATGCTGTCGACCGCGAAGGGCACGGTACTGGCCAGCGCCTCGGCACTCGGCGCCGCATCGCTCCACCAGCCCTGCACATGCAGTTCGCGCTCGATCAGCAGCAGGTGATCGGCGATATCCAGGATGCGCGAATCCATCACAGCGTGGCCTGGGCTTTCTGCCGCGCCAGGGCGGCACCGGCGGCGTCACCCTGCTTTTCGCGGGACTGGGCGATGATGTTCCACAACCCGGCTTGCAGGTCGGGACGGCCGTTGGCGTAAGTCAACGCGCGACGCGCCAGTTGCTCGGACTGCGCGGCATCACCCTGGGCCAGGCGGACCTGGGCCAGACGGTACAGCACCTGCGGCTCGCGCGGTGCGATGCGCTGCGCGCGCTCCAGACTCGACGAAGCGCCGTTGTAGTCACCACTGCCCTGCTGCTGCTGGGCCGTGGTCAGCAGCGCCAGCACCGGACCATCCAGTTGCTCGTCCGCCGACAGGCCGCCCGCGCTGCTGTTCGCCCGCGGAATGCCGGTCGGCGCGGAAGGCATGGTGTAGCTGCCCGCGTTGCTGCTCGGCGCCGGGGTGAATGGCTCCGACGTCACAGGCCCGGGAGTGATTGGCCCGGTGCTGATCCCGGACGGCGCGGTGGAGGCCGGGAAAGTCTGGATCGGCGTGGCACCGCTGCCTTGCGGGATCATCACGGTCACGCCGCTGTCCTGCGGAATCGATTGGTTCTGGCTGGTGCCGCTGCGCACCGCCGCGGTCCCGGTACGATTGGCCTGGACCCGTTCACTGTTGGACACACGGGTACCCGAGTCCACCACCGGAATCGAGCCACGCTGCACGGTGGCGCAGCCGTTGAGCAAGGCCAGCGCCGTCAGGGCAGGAAACCACCATTTTTTCACGTCACGTCCTCTTGGCAATCGCCGATTAATTCATCCAGCCCTTGACCCAGTCCATGACCGAGTCGGCTGGTGTCTGTTCGCCGCCGCAGGCCGCGCCCGCGACCGGCTCGCTGCCGCGAATATACGGCATCTGCACCGCGCCCGGGCAGCTCGCGTCGGAGCCCTGGCCGGTGCGCGGATCGACCCACGCCTGCACCACGTTGTCCGGCTGCGGCATATCCAGCGGCAGCGGGTCGGCCTTGCGCATGAAGCTGGTCCACACCTGCAAGGCACCGGTGGCACCGGTAAATGGCGTCTTGCCGTTGTCGTCGCGACCGAGCCAGACCACCGCCAGCAGGTCCTGGCTGAAGCCGGCGAACCAGCTGTCGCGCGAGTCGTTGCTGGTACCGGTCTTGCCTGCCAGGTTCAGGGAGCTCGGCAGCACGTTGTACACCGAGCGCCCGGTACCTTCGCGCATCACCCGCTGCATGGCGTTCTGCACCAGGTAGATGGAGCCCGGGTCGAAGCGCTGCTGGATCTGGAATGGATAGCGCTTGAGCGGCTCGCCTTCGGCGGTCAGGACGCTGCGGATACCGCGCATCGGCGTATTGAAGCCACCGTTGGCCAGGGTCTGGTACATGGTCGCCACCTGCATCGGCGACATGCCGCCGGCGCCCAGGAGCATCGACGGGAACGCCGGCCAGTCGACCTCGACACCCAGTCGTCCTATGGTTTTGAGCACATTCGGCACACCCAGTTCCAGGCCCAGCTTGGCCGTCGACAGGTTGTAGGAGTTGGCCAGGCCCTGGTACAGGTAGATGGTGCCGTGCGGGCGACGATCATAGTTCTGCGGCTTCCACACCTGACCATCGGCGCCCTTGACCGAAAACGGCTCGTCCTGCACCCAACTGGTCAGGGTGTACTGGCTCGGTTTCTCCAGCGCGGTCAGGTAGACCGCCGGCTTGACCAGCGAGCCGATCGGCCGTACCGCGTCGATCGCCCGGTTGAAACCGGCGAATCCGGCCTGGCGACTGCCGATCAGGGCCTGGACCTCACCGGTTTCCGGATTGGTCACCACCATCGCCGCCTCGACTTCGTCCGCGCCCTTGCGCCCGCCCAGGCGCTTGAAGGTGTCAGCCATCGAGGACTCGGCCTTCATCTGCAGGATCGGGTCGAAACTGGTGAAGATGCGCAGCCCTTCTTCGGTGAGGTCTTCGTCGCGGTAGTCCTGGCGCAGTTGCCGCTTGACCAGGTCGAGGAAGCCGGGGAACGAGCTGTCGGCCAGACTGCCACGCCTGGTCACGCCCAGCGGCATCTTCTTCGCCGCTTCGACCGCTTCCGGCGTGGCCACGCCCTGCTCCGCCAGCAGGTCGAGGACCAGGTTACGCCGCTGCAGGGCGCGCTCCGGGTAACGCCGCGGGTTGTAGTAGGACGGCCCCTTGACCATCCCCACCAGCAGGGCCACCTGATGCAGCTTCAGTTCCGACAGCGGCTGGCTGAAGAAGAACTGGCTGGCCAGGCCGAAGCCATGCACCGCGCGCTGGCCGTCCTGACCGATGAACACTTCGTTCAGGTAGGCCTCGAGGATTTCCGGCTTGTCGTAATGCAACTCCAGCAGCACCGCCATCATGGCTTCGGTGAGCTTGCGGCTGAGGCTGCGTTCGTTGGTCAGGAAGAAGTTCTTCACCAACTGCTGGGTCAGGGTACTGCCGCCCTGGCGCATGGCGCCGGACGAGGTGTTGACCCACATCGCCCGGGCGATGGACTTGGGCGAGACGCCCAGGTGGTGATAGAAGTCGCGGTCTTCCACCGCCACCAGGGTTTCCAGCAGGTAGGGCGGTACCTGATCGAGCTTGAGCAGGATGCGGTCTTCGAGATTCTTCGGATACAGCCCGCCAATCAGCAGGGGTTCCAGGCGCACCACCGCCAGCTTGGCGTCGTTGGCCGCGCTGAGGCCAGCCACGTAGTCGCCGGAGAAACGCACGCGGACTTTCTGCGCCGGCTCCAGGCCTTCATAGAACTGGAAGCCGCGCGTGTTCAGGTCGACCGTATTGCCGCTGACCGCCGCCGCACCAGGACCATTGGCCACGCTTTCACGGCGATAGCCGAGCGCGTCGAGTTCGACGAGAAAGTCGTCCTTGCTCAGCTTCTGGCCGACGAACAGTTCCAGCGGCCGGGCATACACCTTGGCCGGAATGGTCCAGCGCTTGCCGGAGAATTTCTCCTGGACGATCGCATCGAGATAGACGGCAAAACCGGCCAGCACCACAAGACCGACCAGGCTGAGCTTGATGGCCCAGCCGAGCCAGGCGCGAGCGCGACCAGACGGTTGTTTTTTCGGGGTACGGGAGGATCGGGTACGTGTCATGGGCGCGGATTATACGCACTTTATCGTTCATCGACAGACGCCCTCCGGCGGTTTCCAGACGGCATGCTTGCCGCCATAATGGCCGATTGAAATCCCATTTGTCCCGGAAGGATCGCCCGTGAGCCAAGCCTTGATCGCAGCCCTGCAGAACCCCGCCCTGTACCCCCATCCGGTGAAGGATTTCCGGGTTATCGAGACGCATATTTCCTGGGTCGTGCTCACAGGCGACTACGCATACAAGGTCAAGAAACCGATGAACTTCGGCTTCCTCGACTTCACCGAACTGTCCAGCCGTGAACACTTTTGCAACGAAGAACTGCGCCTGAACCAGCGCCTGACCGATGGACTGTACCTGGACGTCCTGCCGATCACCGGCAGCGCCGAGGCGCCGCAACTGGGCGGTGCTGGCGAGCCGATCGAGTTCGCCCTGAAGATGCGCCAGTTCCCCCAGGAGCAGATGCTCAGCACCCTGCAGGCGAACGGTGAGCTGACCGCCGCGCACATCGACCAGATGGCCAGGCAGATCGCCGAATTCCACCTGCAGGCGCCGCGGGTCGCCGTCGAGCATCCGCTGGGCACGCCGGAAAGCGTAATGGCGCCGGTGGAACAGAACTTCGAGCAGATCCGTCCATTCCTCAGCGACAAGGCCGACCTGCAACAGCTCGACGCCCTGCAGGCGTGGGCCCGCAGCAGCTTCGACCGCCTGCACAAGCTGCTCGCGGAGCGCAAGGCGCAAGGCTTCATCCGCGAATGCCACGGCGATATCCACCTGGGCAACGCCACCGTCATCGACGGCAAGGTGGTGATCTTCGACTGCATCGAGTTCAACGAGCCGTTCCGCCTTACCGATGTCTACGCCGACACCGCCTTCCTCGCCATGGACCTGGAAGACCGCGGCCTGAAGTCGCTGTCGCGGCGCTTCGTCAGCCAGTACCTGGAACTCACCGGCGACTACCAGGGCCTGGAACTGCTGAATTTCTACAAGGCCTACCGCGCCCTGGTGCGGGCCAAGGTCGCGCTGTTCAGCATGCCGGCCAACGCCGATGGCGTGCAGCGCGCCACTACCCTGCGCCAGTACCGCAACTACGCCAACCTGGCGGAGAGCTACAGCGCCATTCCTTCGCGCCTGCTGGCCATCACTCACGGCGTGTCCGCGGTGGGCAAGAGCCATGTGGCGATGCGCCTGGTCGAAGCCCTCGGCGCGATCCGCCTGCGCTCGGACGTGGAGCGCAAGCGCCTGTTCGGCGAACAGAGCGCCGCGGCGGCGGGCCAGCTGCAAGCCGGCATCTATAGCACCGACGCCAACCAGGCCACCTATGCGCGCCTGCATCATCTGGCCGAGGTGATTCTGCGCGCCGGTTTCCCGGTGGTGATCGATGCCACCTACCTGAAACAGGCACAACGGCAGAACGCCGCCGAGGTTGCCAGCGAGACCGGCGTGCCGTTCCTGATCCTCGACTGCAATGCACCGCAAGCGGTCATCGCCAGCTGGCTGGCGCAGCGTCAGGCAGATCAGAACGACCCGTCAGACGCCACCCTGGAAGTGGTTGCCGCGCAGCAAGCCAGCCGCGATGCCCTGAGCGCCGAGGAACTGCTGCAGAGCAAGCGTGTGGAAACCAACGAAAGCACCAGCCTCGACGATCTGGTCAAACAGATCCGCCAACGCCTGCCAGGCCTGTAAAACCGCTGGAGGCGTGAAGCAGTCCACACTTCACGCCTCTGCTCCGCGGCTTCCGCACTGGGTGACACTATAATGCCATTATCTGGCCACCCAGGAGGCGCGCTCCATGAATCAGCCACGGCAACTCGACAGCTCGCTGTACGCATTGATTCACAACGAGGACATCACCGGGTTCAACCGCGAGAAACCGCAGGACGCCAGCATCGATTTTCGTGATGGCGACTTCCGCGGCCTCGACCTGCGCAACCTCGATGCCTCGGGCATCGACTTCAGCGGTGCCTATTTCCGCGCCGCCGACCTGCGTGGCCTCGACCTGCGCGATGTCCCGCTGGAGGGCGCGAGCCTGGCCCATGCGCAGATCTCCGGGACCTGGTTCCCGCCGGAACTGAGCGCCGACGAAATCCTCATGTCAGTGAACTTCGGCACCCGCCTGCGCTATCGCACACGCTGACACGCGCCCGGCGAACCCCCCGGGCAGCTTCTTCCCAGCGGCACTGGCAAATAGCCGCGTTATTGCCAAGTGCCGCTACACTCCTCATTGATTACCCGCGACTTCCTCCACAAGATCCGTTCAGCCGGCGCAAGGAGGCTTGATGAACGACGAACTCCAGCACCTGAAGAATCTTGGCAAGACCTCGGCGCAATGGCTGCACGCGGTAGGCATCCACAGCGCATCGGACCTCCGCCGCCTCGGAGCGGTGGATGCCTATCGGGCGGTACGCACGCGGGGATTCCGGGCATCGAAGGTGCTGCTGTACGCGATTGAAGGCGCTCTGCTGGATGTCCACTGGAACGACATTCCCGTGGAGCGCAAGGAAGCCCTGAACCAGCAACTCGATGCGACGACCCAGCGGAAAAAAAATTGAAAATTTGTGGATTGGCCGATTGACTTCGAAATGAGAATCGTTATGATTACCACAACTGGTCGCGAGACTGGTTGGATAAGCTGAAAGACCTTGGTTCGGACTCTCAGATTATCTCCTCATCAGGCTAATCACGGTTATTGACCCGGCAGTTTTGCCGGGTCTTTTTTTGCCCGCGATTCTTCATTTCAGATCGGCACAGTAGTCCCGCTTCGGCAGGGCCGCGGTGAACCAGACATAATCCGCTTCCTGCGCACCAACCTGCTCGCCGACCTGCACCAGCATCAGCACCGGGTTGCCCGACACCGCGCCGAGATCCGCCAGATGCAGCGGTACGCCGACATCCTTGCGCGCGTGCTGCCCACCGGCCAGCAGCAGCGCCGGCGCGGGCGCCTGAAGCAGGCGCTGGGCCATGCGCCGATCGCGTTGCTGCTGCACCGCTAGCATGGCGGGCAACTGGCTCTCCGGGAGCATGCCGCAATGGCCCGCGCGCACCTCCTCCAGCAGCACCTCCCGCACCGCCGGTGCGTTGGTGCGCGGGCCGCTCAATGTCGGGGGGTTACGGTAGATGCTCTTCATTTCGTCGCGGTCAAGATTGGCCGCCAGCAGCGGATAGCCGCGGCTGAACGCCTCGCGCAGCAGCGGTGCATAGAACGTCCAGTCCCAGCCCTGGCGCCAGTCGATAGCGGCGGCCAGATCATCCGGCAGTGGTTGCTGCTGACGTACTGCATCGACCTTGTCCTGCTGCACCGGCTCGAGCATTTCCAGCAACAGGCTACCCTGCGGTCGCTGCTGGTTCAGCGCCTGCAACAACCAGAGCTGCAGCGCGTGGTGATCGGGATTGTCGTGCTGCTCGCCCACCAGTACCCGCGGCGCCACGGCCAGCCGCTCAACCAGTTGCGACGGAGTCAGCAGCTCGCCGCTGGCGGTTTCGCGGATCTGGCCAAGCTCGGCATGCTCGCGCCCTTCCGGACTCTGCCACGCCGGTAACGGCGGCAATGCCGGCAACGCGCCAGTGGAGTGACATCCCGCCAGGCCCCAGGCCAGCAGAAACAGGATGCCGAAAGACCAGGACCGGGACATGCGCAACTCCTATCGGGCAATGATGAGCGGATGCCCCCGCTCGGGATGAGGCTGGACCAGCACGTCGAGGCCGAACACTGCCTTCAGCGCCGCGGGCTGCAGCACCCGCTCGGGCGTGTCGAAGGCATGCGGCTGGCCGTTTTCCAGCAACAGGATACGATCACAATAGCGTGCGGCCAGGTTCAGGTCGTGAAGGATCACCAGCACCGCGGCGCCGCGATCGGCAAACCCGCGCACCGCCTGCAGGGTGGTGTGCTGGTGCAACGGGTCGAGCGCGGAGGTGGGTTCGTCCAGCAGCAGGGTCCTGCCCTGCTCGCCCGGCCACAACTGTGCCAGCACTCGCGCCAGATGCACGCGCTGACGTTCGCCACCGGAGAGTGCCAGGTAACTGCGCCCGGCCAGGTGCAGGGCATCGGTCGCTTGCAGCGCGGCGCTGACGATCTCCCGATCGCGCTCCTGCCCGGTGCGATGGGGCAAGCGTCCCATGCTCACCACTTCCTCGACCTGGAAGGCGAAACCCAGGCTCGACGCTTGCGGCAGTACGGCCAGGCGTTGGGCGCGTTCATGACCGGGCCAGTCGGACAGCGCACGCTCATCCAGCAACACGCGCCCGCGAGTCGGCGTCAGTTCGCCACACAAGGCACCGAGCAAGGTGCTCTTGCCGGCCCCGTTGGGCCCGAGCACACCCAATACCTCGCCGGGTCGCACCCTGAGTTCGATGCCGTCGAGCACGATGTTGCGCCCACGAACCACCTGCAAATCCTCGACCTGGAGCATCAGGCACGCCCCCGCAACAATAGATAGAGAAAGAACGGCGCGCCGATGAACGCGGTCACGATGCCGATCGGCAGTTCCGCCGGCGCCAACGCAAGGCGCGCGATCAGATCGGCGAACAGCAGCAGCGAAGCGCCCGCCAGCAGGGAAGCCGGCAGCAGCACACGGTGATCCGGCCCGACCAGGAGACGTACCAGGTGCGGCACCACCAGGCCGATGAAGCCGATCAAGCCCGCCGCCGCCACCGCCGCACCGACACCGAGGGCGGTGCAGAACACCAGTTCGCGCTTGAGTTTCTCGACGTCGAAGCCCAGGTGCCGCGCCTCCGACTCACCCAGCAACAAGGCATTCAGCGCTTCGGCGCGGCGCGGCAGCCACAGCGCCACGGCACTCGCCACCAGCACCAGCGGCCACAGGCGCTGGTAGCTGGCACCGTTGAGGCTGCCCAGGTTCCAGAAGGTCAGGGTGCGCAGGGTGGCGTCGTCGGCCAGGTAGGTGAACAGGCCCACCGCCGAACTGGCCAGGGCGGTCAGGGCGATCCCGGCGAGCAGCATGGTGGCGACGCTGGTCTGGCCGTCGCGCCGCCCCAGTCGATAGACCAGCGCGGTCACGCCGAGACCACCGAGAAAGGCGCATAGCGACAGCAGGTACGGGGCGAAGGCTTCCGGCACGCCTCCGGCCCAGGCACTGCCGACAATGGCAATCGCCGCACCGAGTGCCGCGCCGCTGGACACACCGACCAGCCCGGGATCGGCCAGCGGGTTGCGAAACAGGCCCTGCATGGCCACGCCCGCCAGGGCCAGCACCGCGCCGACGGCCAGCCCCAGCAAGGTGCGTGGCAGACGGATCTGGCCGAGGATCAGCTCGGCCTGCTCCAGCCCGTCCGCCGTCACCGGCACACCGAGCAGGCGCAGACCGGCGCGCAGGGTATCCAGCAACGGCAGGCTGACCGGCCCGAGCGCCAGCGACAACCAGATCGCCAGCAGGCACAGCGCGCCAAGGACGATGAACAGCGTGCGCGGCTTGACCAGTCGGATCATGGCGCCAGGCGCGCCTTCGCCGCCGGATAGAACGCCTGGGCCAGCGCCTGCAGGCCGGCCGGCAGGCGTGGGCCGAGACCACCGACCAGCAGGGTCGGGTCGAGGTCGACCAGGCGTTTTTCCTTGGCCGCGCGGGATGCGGCCAGGGCCGGGTTCTCCTTGAGCAGCGCCTGCAGGGCCGCGTCACCGGCCAGGGCGCGGTCGGAGAACACCACCACCTGCGGGTTCAGCGCCGCCAGGGTCTCGCTGGAGAAGTTCTTGTAGCCCTCGTGGGTCGCCAGATTGTGTCCGCCCGCCTGCTCGATCAGCCAGTCGCCTGCGGTGCCCTTGCCGGCGATCATCGGTTTGGCGCCAGCGTGGCCTACCAGCAGGATCACGCCGGGTGCCTTATCCGCGCCCTGAGCGGTTTTGATCCGCTCGCGCAGGCTGTCGAGCTGCTTGCGGTAGTCGCTGTAGCGCTGCTCGGCCTGCTCCGGCTTGCCCAAGAGTTCGCCAAGGTGCTTGAGGTTGAGCTGCACGGCCTCGAGATCGGCGCGACTGGAGAACAGTTCGACCCGCACCCCGGCGCCGCGGATCTGCGCAAGCACCGGCGGCGGCCCCATTTCCTCGGTACCGACCAGCACGTCAGGACGCAGGCTCAGCACCCCCTCGGCGGACAGCTGACGCTGGTAACCGATGCTCGGCAAGGCTTTCAGCGATTCAGGATGCTGGCTGGTGGTATCGACGCCGACCAAACGCGACTCGGCGCCCAGTTCGGCGATCCACTCGCTCAGCGCGCCACCGGCGCTGACCCAGCGCTGCGGCAGTTGCTCCGCCTGCACCGGGTTGAAGACGAGCCCGATACAGAGGGCGATCAGGCTGGCACATCGGCGCATTGGGGAGCTTCCTGTTCATGACGGTTCAAGGGAGGCGGCGGACAGGGTATAAAGGCGTCCGGCGCCATCGGGGCCAGCAATTTGATAATTATTTGCATTTGAGCGTCAAGCCGCCAGCATTCGCCACGGAACTCCCTGTGAAGCACTTCCTTTGTCATTCCGCCGAACTGGGCGAAGGCCAGAGCCGTGGATTCAGCCACGCCGGCCTGGAACTGCTCGGCGTGCGCCGCCAGGGCCGGGTCTACCTGTACCGCAACCGTTGCCCGCACCGCGGGATCCCGCTGAACTGGCAGCCGGAGCAGTTTCTCGACAGCAGCGCCAGCCTGATCGCCTGCGCCCATCATGGCGCGCTGTTCCTGATCGAAAGCGGCGAGTGCGTCGCCGGCCCCTGCGAGGGTGAAGCCTTGCAGGCCCTGGACTGCCAGGAAGACAGCCAGGGCATCTGGCTCAAGGATTGAGCAGCACCGGCAAGGCGCGATCGATGCGCACCTGCTGGTTGTCCAGCGCAACGCCGTAGGCCAGCACTTCCACACCGTCGAGCTGCGCCGCGCGCAAGGCCATGGCATAGCCCGGGTCGATTTCCTCCGCCGGGCGCACGCCTTCGATACCGTCGAGATTCACACAATAGAGCTGCACCGCACGCACGCCCTGGCGGGCCAGTGCCGCCAGTTCACGCAGGTGCTTGGCGCCGCGCTGGGTGACCGCATCGGGAAAGGCGGCGATGGTGCTGCCGTCGAAACCGAGCGTCACGCTCTTGACCTCGACATAGGCCGGACCGCTGTCGAAGGTCAGTTGGAAGTCGATGCGGCTTTTCTCTTCGCCGTAAGGCACTTCACGGCGCAACGCGGTGAAGCCCGCCAACTCACGGATCACCCCGGCCCGCAGTGCTTCCTCGACGATGGCATTGGCCCGCCCGGTATTGACGCAAGCCAGGCGCCCCTGCGGGGTTTCGCTGATTTCCCAGGTACCCGGCAGCTTGCGCTTGGGGTCGCTGGAGCGGCTGAACCAGACCTGGCCACCCTCCTTCATGCAATTGAGCATCGAGCCGGTATTGGGGCAATGGATGGTCAGTTGCTCGCCATCGAGGGTTTCGATATCGGCGAGAAAACGCTTGTAGCGCCGCAGCAGACGCGCCTCTTCGAGCACAGGAGAAAAGCGCATCAGCCTTGCCAGCTCCGCAGCCCGCGGGCAATCCGCTCCACCGCCTCGTGCAGGCGCGGCAGGCTCTGGGTATAGGCGAAACGCACATGATGACTGGCCTGATGGCGGCCGAAGTCGATGCCCGGCGTGAACGCGATGTGCTCGGTTTCGAGGAAGTGCCGGCAGAAGGCGAAGGCGTCACCGCCGAACTTGCTGATGTCGGCATATAGATAGAAGGCGCCTTGCGGCTCCACGGCGATGCCAAAGCCCAGTTCGCGCAAGGCCGGCAGGAGGAAATCGCGGCGGCGGGCGAACTCGGCGCGGCGCTCCTCGAGGATCTCGATGGTGCGAGGCTCGAAGCAGGCCAGCGCGGCATGCTGGGCCATGCTCGGGGCACTGATGTAGAGGTTCTGCGCCAGCTTCTCCAACTCGGGGATGGCCGCCGGCGGCGCGACCAGCCAGCCGAGACGCCATCCGGTCATGCCGAAATATTTTGAGAAACTATTCAGGATAAAGGCCTGGTCGTCGACTTCCAGGGCGCTGGGGGCATCCATGCCGTAGGTCAGGCCATGGTAGATCTCGTCCACCACCAGGTGGCCGTTGTGCGCACGGGTCGCCCGGGACAGCCCGGCCAGGGCATCACGGTCGAGCACGGTGCCGGTCGGGTTGGCCGGCGATGCCACCAGGGCGCCGACGGTGTCGTGGTCCCAATAGCGCTCGACCAGGTCGGCGTTGAGTTGATAGTTGACCTCCGGCCCCACCGGTACCAGTTGCGCCCCACCCTCCACCAGCCGCAGGAAGTGGCGGTTGCAGGGGTAGCCCGGATCGGCCAGCAGCCAGTGCTTGCCCGGATCGACCAGCAGGCTGCTGGCCAGCAGCAGGGCCCCGGAACCGCCGGGTGTAATAAGGATGCGTTGCGGGTCGATGCTCAGGCCGTAGCGCGTGGCATAGAAGCCGGAGATCGCTTCGCGCAGCGCCGGCAGGCCGCGGGCTGCGGTGTAGCGGGTATGCCCGGCGGCCAGCGCAGCCTGCCCGGCTTCGACGATGGGGGCGGCGGTGGAAAAGTCCGGCTCGCCGATTTCCAGGTGGATCACATCGTGACCGGCCGCCTGCAGTTCGTTGGCCCGTGCCAGCAATGCCATGACATGGAAGGGTTCGATGGCGCGACTGCGCGCACTGTAGGGCTGAGCCATTGGCCTTCTCTCAATTGGGACTAAACTGATGATTCTACCCGCGCGCCACGGCGAACGTATGGGTAAACCTCGCTGTCCTACCGGAGATAACCGGGAGTAGCGCACCCCGATCCTATCTGGTAAGTTCGGCGGCTCGCAGTCGCAGGGCCGGCGGTCGCCGGAGATGGAAGCAATCCTGCGCATTGGATCAGATGAGTGAGAGGCGGTCTATTCATGTCCACCGTAGAAAAGCAAAAAGCCGGTCATTCCATGTACGGTGTCGATGCCTATGTGGAGACCAAGGGTGAGGAGTACATGGGCGAGCCCATGAAAAAGCACTTCACCAAACTCCTCGGTGCCTGGAAACAGGACCTGATGACCAGCGTCGATCGCACCGTGGACCACATGAAGGACGAAGCCGCCAACTTCCCCGACCCGGCCGACCGTGCCAGCCAGGAAGAAGAGTTCGCCCTGGAACTGCGCAACCGCGATCGCGAGCGCAAGCTGATCAAGAAAATCGACAAGACCCTGCAGAAGATCATCGACGACGAATACGGCTGGTGTGATGCCTGCGGTGTCGAGATCGGCCTGCGGCGCCTGGAAGCACGTCCGACCGCGGACCTGTGCTTCGACTGCAAGGAACTCGCGGAGAAGAAGGAAAAACAGGTCGGCAAGGCCTGATCCTCACTCCAGCAGAACGGGGCGCTTCCAGCGCCCCGTTTCATTTATACAGTCCGCACAGATCATGACCGACTCCCGCTACATCGGCCGCTTCGCCCCTACTCCCAGTGGTTTCCTGCACTTCGGCTCGCTGGTGGCCGCCCTTGCCTCCTGGCTCGACGCCCGTGCCGTGGGCGGCCGCTGGCTGCTGCGCATGGAAGACATCGATCCGCCACGGGAAGCCCCCGGCGCCCAGGCGGCGATTCTCAGGACCCTGGAAAGCTACGGCCTGGAATGGGATGGCGAGGTGGTCTATCAGCATGACCGTCACGCGGCGTACGCCGAAGTGGTCGAACGCCTGTTCCGCCAGGGCCTGGCCTACGCCTGCACCTGTTCGCGCAAGCAACTGGAGGCCTATGGCGGCATCTATCCGGGACTGTGCCGCAACCTTGGCCACAGCCCGGAAGACGCAGCGATTCGCATACGGGTGCCGGAATTGACCTACGGCTTCGATGACCGCGTCCAAGGGCATTTCCAGCAGCATCTGGGGCGTGAAGTCGGCGACTTCGTCATCCGCCGACGCGACAACCTGTACGCCTACCAACTGGCGGTGGTGCTCGACGACGCCTGGCAAGGCGTGACCGATATCGTCCGCGGTGCCGACCTGCTGGACAACACGCCCCGCCAGTTGTACCTGCAGGAACTGCTGGGCCTGTCACAACCACGCTACCTGCATGTGCCGCTGATCATCCAGCCCGATGGCCACAAGCTGGGCAAGACCTATCGCTCCGCACCGCTGCCGGCGGAACAGGCCACCCCACTGATCCTGCGGGCCCTGCGTGCACTCGGCCAGGACACCGACGCCGGCATGCTCGAAGCCCGGCCCGAGGAGGTCCTGGCCCACGCCGCCCGCCACTGGAATGCTCAAGCGATTGCGCAGCGCCTCACCGTCCCTGAAGCAGATCTGCACTGAGTGCTTGCCGGCGAACAGAAAGGCCAATAGATTCAATCCCTTGGCCCATGACCGCCAGCCCGTTTGCAGGCGTCGGGGCTTCCGTTACCATCACCCGCGTTTTGCGCCAATAATAAGTCCAGTTCGAAGCGCACAAATCCAGTGAGGCCAGCATGTACATCTATCGTTTGGTCCTGCTCCTGGTCGTGGGGATCTACCTGTTCTCCCCGGCCATCATGGACTGGTGGATCGAGCCGACCGGCGCCTGGTATCGCCCTTACCTGCTCTGGCTGATCCTGATCGTCGTGACCTTTATCCTGCAGAGCCAACGTGATGCCGATGAGCTTTAGCCTGACCCAGATGATCCTGATCAGCGCCGCCTACCTGCTGGTGCTGTTCGGCGTGGCCTGGATCAGCGAACGCGGGATGATCCCCCGGGCGATCATCCGCCATCCCCTGACCTACACCCTGTCGCTCGGTGTCTACGCCAGCGCCTGGGCCTTCTATGGCTCGGTCGGCCTGGCCTATCAGTACGGCTACGGCTTCCTCGCCTGCTACCTCGGCGTCTCCGGCGCGTTCCTGCTGGCGCCGGTGCTGCTCTATCCGATTCTCAAGATCACCCGTACCTACCAGCTGTCGTCGCTCGCCGACCTGATCGCTTTCCGTTTCCGCAGCACCTGGGCCGGCGCCCTGACCACGGTGTTCATGCTGATCGGTGTGCTGCCGCTGCTGGCCCTGCAGATCCAGGCAGTAGCCGACTCCATCAGCATTCTCACCGGCGAGCCGGTGAAGAGCCGCGTGGCCCTGGCCTTCTGCGCGATGATCACGCTGTTCACCATCTTCTTCGGCTCGCGGCACATCGCGACCCGCGAAAAACATGAAGGCCTGGTCTTCGCCATCGCCTTCGAGTCGGTGGTCAAGCTCCTGGCGTTGGGTGGGGTCGGTCTGTATGCACTGTACGGTGTGTTCGGCGGCCCGCATCAACTGGAAGTCTGGCTGCTGCAGAACCAGACCGCCCTCGCCGCCCTGCACACGCCGCTGCAGGAAGGTCCGTGGCGCACCCTGCTGCTGGTGTTCTTCGCCTCGGCCATCGTCATGCCGCACATGTACCACATGGCCTTTACCGAGAATCTCAACCCGCGCTCGCTGGTCAGCGCCAGCTGGGGCCTGCCGCTGTTCCTGCTGCTGATGAGCCTGGCCGTGCCGTTGATTCTCTGGGCCGGCCTCAAGCTCGGCGCCAGCACCAATCCGGAGTACTTCACCCTCGGCCTGGGCATCGCCGCCGACAACCAGGCGCTGGCGTTGCTCGCCTACATCGGCGGGCTGTCCGCCGCCAGTGGCCTGATCATCGTCACCACCCTGGCCCTCTCCGGCATGGCCCTGAACCACCTGGTGCTGCCGCTGTACCAGCCCCCCGCCGAAGGCAACATCTACCGCTGGCTGAAGTGGACCCGCCGTGCGCTGATCGTCGCCATCATCGCCGCCGGTTTCGGTTTCTACCTGCTGCTCGGTGCACAACAAGACCTGGCCAACCTCGGCATCGTCGCCTTCGTCGCCACCCTGCAGTTCCTCCCCGGCGTGCTCTCGGTGCTGTACTGGCCGACCGCCAACCGCCGCGGCTTCATCGCCGGCCTGCTCGCCGGCATCACGGTGTGGATGGTGACCATGCTGCTGCCGCTGGTGGGCAACCTGCAGGGCTTCTACATCCCGCTGCTGAACATGATCTACGTGCTGGACGACACCAGTTGGCACATGGCGGCCATCGCCTCGCTGGCGGCCAACGTGCTGTTGTTCACCCTGATTTCCCTGTTCACCAATGCCAGCTCCGAGGAAGTCTCGGCTGCCGAAGCCTGCGCCGTGGACAACGTGCGCCGGCCGCAACGCCGCGAACTGCACGCCGCTTCACCGCAGGAATTCGCCACTCAGCTGGCCAAGCCACTGGGGGCCAAGGCCGCACAGAAGGAAGTCGAACAGGCCCTGCGCGACCTCTACCTGCCTTTCGACGAGCGCCGTCCCTATGCGCTGCGCCGCCTGCGCGATCGCATCGAGGCCAACCTGTCCGGGCTGATGGGGCCGAGCGTGGCCCAGGACATGGTGGAAACCTTCCTGCCCTACAAGTCCGGCAGCGAGAACTACGTCACCGAGGACATCCACTTCATCGAAAGCCGCCTCGAGGACTACCACTCCCGGCTCACCGGCCTCGCCGCCGAACTCGACGCCCTGCGCCGCTATCACCGGCAGACCCTGCAGGAACTGCCGATGGGCGTGTGCTCCCTGGCCAAGGACCAGGAGATCCTCATGTGGAACAAGGCCATGGAGGAACTCACCGGGATTCCCGCCAAGCGCGTGGTCGGTTCGCGCCTGAGCACCATCGTCGAACCCTGGCGCGGCCTGCTGCAGGGTTTCATCAACGTCCCCGACGAACACCTGCACAAGCAGCGCCTGGGTCTCGATGGCCAGACCCGCTGGCTTAACCTGCACAAGGCGGCCATCGACGAACCCCTGGCCCCCGGCAACAGCGGCCTGGTCCTGCTGGTGGAAGATCTCACCGAAACCCAGATGCTCGAAGACAAGCTGGTCCACTCCGAACGCCTGGCCAGTATCGGCCGCCTGGCCGCCGGGGTCGCCCACGAGATCGGCAACCCGGTGACCGGCATTGCCTGCCTGGCGCAGAACCTGCGCGAGGAACGCGAGGACGACGGCGAGATCACCGAGCTGAGCAGCCAGATTCTCGAACAGACCAAGCGCATCTCGCGCATCGTCCAGTCGCTGATGAGCTTCGCCCACGCCGGCAGCCACCAGCACAGCGACGAGCCGGTATGCCTGGCCGAAGTGGCGCAGGATGCCATCGGTCTGCTGGCGTTGAACCGGCGCAATTTCGAAGTACAGTTCTTCAACCTGTGCGATCCCGAACACTGGGTCGAGGGCGATCCGCAACGCCTCGCGCAAGTGCTGATCAACCTGCTCTCCAACGCCCGTGACGCCTCTCCCGCCGGTGCCGCGGTGCGAGTGCGCAGCGAGGCCAGCGAACATACCGTCGACCTGATCGTCGAGGACGAAGGCAGCGGTATCCCGAAAAACATCATGGACCGCCTGTTCGAACCCTTCTTCACCACCAAGGACCCGGGCGAAGGAACGGGGCTGGGGCTCGCTCTGGTCTATTCCATCGTGGAAGAGCATTATGGACAGATCACCATCGACAGCCCGGCCGATACCAAGAGCCAACGTGGCACCCGGATCCGTGTGACCCTGCCACGACATGTCGAAGCGACGTCCGCTGTGAACTGAGACCGTCGAGAGAATTGAATCAATGCCTCATATTCTGATCGTCGAAGACGAAACCATCATCCGCTCCGCCCTGCGCCGCCTGCTCGAGCGCAACCAATACCAGGTCAGCGAGGCCGGCTCGGTGCAGGAAGCCCAGGAGCGATTCAGCATCGCCACCTTCGACCTGATCGTCAGCGACCTGCGCCTGCCCGGCGCCCCCGGTACCGAGCTGATCAAGCTGGGCCAGGGTACGCCGGTGCTGATCATGACCAGCTATGCCAGCCTGCGCTCGGCGGTCGACTCGATGAAAATGGGCGCGGTGGATTACATCGCCAAGCCGTTCGACCACGATGAAATGCTCCAGGCCGTCGCGCGCATCCTGCGTGACCGGCAGAACGCCCCCGCGGCGCCGGCCGAACGCGCCAACGGCAAGACCCCGGTCGCCGACAAGGCCGCTGCCGGCAACGCCAACGGCGAAATCGGCATCATCGGCTCCTGTCCGCCGATGCAGGACCTCTACAGCAAGATCCGCAAGGTCGCCCCCACCGATTCCAACGTGCTGATCCAGGGCGAGTCCGGCACCGGCAAGGAACTGGTGGCCCGTGCCCTGCACAATCTGTCCCGCCGGGCCAAGGCCCCGATGATCTCGGTGAACTGCGCGGCGATTCCGGAAACCCTGATCGAATCCGAACTGTTCGGCCACGAGAAAGGCGCGTTCACCGGTGCCAGCGCCGGTCGTGCCGGTCTGGTGGAAGCCGCGGACGGCGGCACCCTGTTCCTCGACGAGATCGGCGAACTGCCACTCGAGGCCCAGGCCCGTCTGTTGCGCGTGCTGCAGGAAGGTGAAATCCGCCGGGTCGGCTCGGTGCAGTCGCAGAAGGTCGATGTCCGCCTGATCGCCGCGACCCACCGCGACCTGAAGAACCTGGCCAAGGTTGGTCAGTTCCGTGAAGACCTCTACTACCGCCTGCACGTCATCGCCCTCAAGCTGCCCGCCCTGCGCGAGCGCGGCGCCGACGTCAACGAGATCGCCAACGCCTTCCTCGCCCGCCAGGCCGCGCGCATCGGGCGCAACGACCTGAAATTCGCCCACGACGCCGAACAGGCAATCCGCCACTACTCCTGGCCGGGTAACGTGCGCGAACTGGAAAACGCGGTGGAGCGTGCGGTGATTCTCTGCGAGAGCCCGGAAATTTCCGCAGACCTGCTGGGCATCGATATCGAGCTGAGCGATCTGGAGGACGACGAAACCTTCGACAGCCTGCCAGCCGTCAACACTGCGACCAGCAGCACCAGCCACGAACCCACCGAGGACCTGTCGCTGGAGGACTACTTCCAGCACTTCGTCCTCGAACACCAGGACCACATGACCGAGACCGAACTGGCACGCAAGCTCGGCGTCAGCCGCAAGTGCCTGTGGGAACGCCGGCAGCGCCTGGGCATTCCGCGACGCAAGAGCGGCGCCACCAGCGAAAGCTGAGTGGCAGGCTGCGGCATGGTGTCACCCCCAACGGGTAACACCGCGTTTCGGCCAAAAACTGTTACCTCATGATGAGGTCGTAACAGAAACCGGGGCTTACGGTAACGAAATCCCGGTTTTTTTTCGCCCGAAAAACACCCCCGATCTCGCCTAACCCCTTGTTTTACTGGGCTTTGCAAAAGTTGGCACGGCACCTGCTATATGTTCGGTACAAGAACAATAACAAGCACTGCAAAACACAATAAAAATAAGACGAATCGGCTCACGCACAATAAGAACAAGACGGCGGAGGCGCAGCTAACTGATTCTTTTGGAGAGGAGTTGTGTTTGGGGCTTGCCCCACAACCAGGCAGAGAACAACAAAAACTGCACTCTAGCAGAGCCTGAACTGGTTGGATCGAGAGATCATCGCAACATCGGCGACCAAAGCAATCCGTTTGCTCTTGTACTCCCGGGTAGGGAGACAGTCCACCAGCCTCACGGCATTGGGTGGTCAGGGCACTCAACAAAAACAAGAAGCCCGACAAAAAAATAATAAGAGCACGCAACTACTTCTTGGGGAGCTTCGGCTCCCCTTGTAGTTTCCGCCTTTCCGACAATCCCTTCCGCACCGTTTCTCGGGCGCCTACACCCTTTTCCGACTAAATGCTAGAATCCGTGCCCATCATGCGGCCATTCTACGTTTCTGGCCGAAAATTCCTTCAAACAGTGCATCCCATGCTGAAGAAGCTGTTCCAGTCTTTCCGTCCCCCGGCGCGTGTCCAGCACCACAGGCGCACCACGCCCGAGGTGATCAACCATGCGCAACACTCATTGCAGCGCCATCAGTTCAGCCGCCACGCGGTGAATATCGTCGAACGCCTGCAGAGCGCCGGCTACCAGGCCTATCTGGTCGGTGGCTGCGTGCGCGACCTGCTCCTGGGCATCACGCCCAAGGACTTCGACGTCGCCACCAGCGCCACGCCGGAACAGATCCGCGCCGAGTTCCGCAACGCCCGTGTGATTGGCCGGCGCTTCAAGCTGGTCCACGTGCATTTCGGCCGCGAGATCATCGAGGTAGCCACCTTCCGCGCCAACCATCCGGTCGACGAAGAAGAAAACAGTCACCAGTCCTCCCGCAACGAAAGCGGACGGATCCTGCGCGACAACGTCTACGGCACCCTGGAAGACGACGCACAGCGCCGCGATTTCACGATCAACGCGCTGTACTACGATCCGGTCAGCGAGCGCATCCTCGACTACGCCAACGGCGTACACGACATTCGCAACCGCCTGATCCGCCTGATCGGCGACCCGACCCAGCGCTACCAGGAAGACCCGGTGCGCATGCTGCGCGCGGTGCGTTTCGCCGCCAAGCTCAACTTCGGTATCGAGAAGCACACCGTGCTGCCGATCCGCGAACTGGCGCCAATGCTCCGGGAAATTCCCGCGGCGCGCATGTTCGAGGAGTCGCTGAAGCTGTTCCTGTCCGGGCATGCCGCCGACACCTTCGAGATGCTGGTCGACCTGCAGCTGTTCGATCCACTGTTCCCGGCCAGTGCCCAGGCGCTCGAAGACCAGCCGACCTACACCCACACCCTGATCAGCCAGGCGCTGATCAACACCGATCTTCGGGTCAGGCAAGGCAAGCCGGTGACCCCGGCGTTCCTCTTCGCCGCCCTGCTCTGGCCTGCCTTGCCGGCGCGCGCCCTGTACCTGCAGAGCCGCGGCATGCCACCGATCCCGGCGATGAACGAAGCTGCCCACGAGCTGATCTTCGAGCAGTGCCAGCGCATCGCCATTCCGAAGCGCTTCACCCTGCCGATTCGCGAGATCTGGGACATGCAGGAACGCCTGCCACGGCGTAGCGGCAAGCGTGCCGACCTGCTGCTGGACAACCCGCGCTTCCGGGCCGGCTACGACTTCCTCCTGCTGCGCGAAAGCGCCGGCGAGGAAACCGACGACCTCGGCCAGTGGTGGACCGACTACCAGGAATGCAACGAAAGCGAACGCCGCGAGATGATCCGCGAGCTGGGCGGTCGTGACGAAGGCACCGGTGCCGGCCCGCGCAAGCGCAAGCGCAGCCCGGGCAAACGCCGTCGCGCCGATGGCGGTGCAGACGAGTGAGCCTGATGCAGCGTGCCTACATCGGCCTCGGCAGCAACCTGGCCAACCCGCGCGAGCAACTGCACAGTGCCCTCGAAGCCCTGGCGCAGTTGCCCGATACGCAACTGGCGGGCATCTCGTCCTTTTATGCCAGCGACTCGCTGTCCCCTGGCCAGCCACGCTACACCAATGCCGTGGCGGCGCTGGATACCCGTCTCGCGCCCCTGGCCCTGCTCGACGCCCTGCAAGGCATCGAAGCCGACCAGGGTCGCGAACGCAAGGAACGCTGGGGCCCGCGCACGCTGGACCTGGACATGCTGCTCTACGCCGACCGGGTCATCGACGAGCCGCGCCTGAAAGTGCCGCACTACCACATGCATGCCCGCCCGTTCGTGCTCTATCCCCTCGCCGAACTGGTGCCCGAAGACTTCCGTCTGGCGGACCAGCGGCCCCTCGCGCAATTGCTCGCGGACTGCCCGTTCGTCGGTCTGGAACGCCTGTAGCCAGGCGTTCCCCCAGCGGTAACGCCCGTAACACCGCTGACGTAACAATGCGGTAACACGGTAATTGACTTCCCTCCCCGCGCTCACGACTATAGGCGTCCCGTGGCACGCCCGTGCCGTAAACAAGGCGTAACCAGGACCGGAACGGGTTCACCCAAACACCACGCTCGATGATGTGCCGTTCCAGAAGATGAATACATGCGTTGTACGCAGTGGTCTTTCACAGCGCCTGAACGAGGATTGCTTTTCATGCCAGACGTAACCCTGACCACCCTGCAGGCCCTCAAGGCCAAGGGTGAGAAAATCGCCATGCTGACCTGCTACGACGCGACCTTCGCCCAGGTCGCCGCCCGTGCCGGCGTAGAAATCCTGTTGGTAGGCGACTCCCTGGGGATGGTCCTGCAAGGCCACGACAGCACCCTGCCGGTGACCAATGCCGACATGGCCTACCACGTCGCCAGCGTCAAGCGCGGCAACGAAGGCGCGCTGATCCTCGCCGACGTGCCCTTCATGGCCTACTCCACCCCCGAGCAGGCCTTCGCCAACTGCGCCGAGCTGATGCGTGCCGGCGCGCACATGGTCAAGCTCGAAGGCGCCGCCTGGCTCGGCGACACCGTGCGCCAGCTGGCCGATCGCGGCGTACCGGTGTGCGTCCACCTCGGCCTGACCCCGCAGGCGGTCAATATCCTCGGTGGCTACAAGGTCCAGGGGCGTCAGGAAAACCAGGCGCGGCAGATGCGCGCCGACGCCATTGCCCTGGAACAGGCCGGTGCCGCCATGCTCCTGCTCGAATGCGTGCCGAGCGAACTGGCCGCGGAGATCACCCAGGCGGTGGGCATTCCGGTGATCGGCATCGGTGCCGGCAGCGCCACCGACGGCCAGGTACTGGTCATGCACGACATGCTCGGCCTGTCCCTGAGCGGTCGCGCACCGAAGTTCGTGAAGAACTTCATGGCCGGCCAGGCGGACATCCAGAGCGCCTTCCAGGCCTACGTCAAAGAGGTGAAGGACGTCACCTTCCCCGGCAGCGAACATGGGTTCAGCGCATGAATACCGTCAAAACCGTTCTTGAGGTGCGCGCCGCGGTGGCCCGCGCCCGTGGCGAGGGCAAGCGCATCGCCTTCGTGCCGACCATGGGCAACCTGCACAGCGGTCACGCCGCGCTGGTGACCAAGGCCGCGCAGCGCGCCGACTTCGTCGTTGCCAGCATCTTCGTCAACCCGCTGCAGTTCGGCCCCAGCGAAGACCTGGACAAGTATCCGCGCACCCTCGTCGCCGATCAGGAAAAGCTTCTCGAAGCCGGCTGCCACCTGCTGTTCGCCCCCAGTGTCGAGGAGATGTATCCAGACGGCATGGGCGTGCAGACCCGGGTCAGCGTTCCGCAGCTCTCCGAGGGCCTCTGTGGCGCCAGCCGCCCCGGGCATTTCGAAGGCGTGGCGACGGTCGTCAGCAAGCTGTTCAACATGGTCCAGCCGGACCTCGCCGTGTTCGGTCAGAAGGACTTCCAGCAACTGGCGGTGATTCGGGCCATGGTCCGCGACCTGAACATGCCGATCCAGATCATCGGCGAGCCCACGGTGCGCGCCGAAGACGGCCTGGCACTGTCGTCGCGCAACGGTTACCTGAACGCCGAGCAGCGCGCCACCGCGCCCGTGGTGTACCGCACCCTGAGCCAGCTGGCCGAAGCGATCCGCCAGGGTCGCCGCGACTACCCCGCGCTGATTGCCGAAGGCCAGCAGGCACTGGTCGCCGCGGGCCTCAGGCCCGACTACCTGGAAGTCCGCCAGGCGCTCAACCTGCGCAGCGCCACGGACGCCGACCGTGATCTGGTCATCCTGGTCGCGGCCTACCTCGGCAATACCCGCCTGATCGACAACCTGCACCTGAATCTCGACGCCAACTAAGCTCGGAAAACGCCCCCGTGGCCTCACCACGGGACCAGGCCGCAGCGAAATGACATAACTCAATGGCTTTTACCGGCCCGCCGCGAAATAATCCGCGACGGGCCGGTAACGGCTACGTGTTATCCGTGTCCAAGGCAGTTCAAGCAATCAAGGAAACCTGCAGCGATGGCGTATTACCGTACTCCTCATGATGTCACCGCTCTGCCAGCCTGGCAGGCACTCCAGCAACACCGCGAAGCCATGCAGGATTTCAGCATGCGCGAGGCGTTCAACGCCGACCCGCAACGTTTCAACCAGTTTTCCCTGAGCAGTTGCGGCCTGTTCCTCGACTACTCGAAAAACCTGATCAGCAGCGAGACCCGTGACAAGCTGGTTGGCCTGGCCAATGAAGTGGGCCTGAAGGACGCCATCCAGGCCCTGTTCGCCGGCGAGATCGTCAACGCCTCCGAAGGCCGTCCAGCACTGCACACCGCACTGCGCCGGCCCGTGGGCGACAAGCTCAGCGTCAACGGCGTCAACGTGATGCCGGAAGTGCACAAGGTGCTCAACCAGGTCACCGAACTGGTCGGCAAGATCCATGACGGCCTGTGGCGCGGCTACAGCGAGAAGCCGATCACCGACGTGGTCAACATCGGCATCGGCGGCTCCTTCCTCGGCCCGGAACTGGTTTCCGAGGCCCTGCTGCCGTATGCCCAGCGCGGCGTGCGCTGCCACTACCTGGCGAACATCGACGGCAGCGAGTTCCACGAGCTGTCGGCCAATATCCGCGCCGAGACCACCCTGTTCATCGTCTCGTCGAAGTCGTTCAACACCCTGGAAACCCTGAAGAACGCCCAGGCCGCCCGCGCCTGGTACCTGGCCCAGGGCGGTTCGGAAGCCGAGCTGTATCGCCACTTCATCGCCGTCTCCAGCAACAAGGCCGCGGCCGTGGCGTTCGGTATCCGCGAAGAGAACATCTTCCCGATGTGGGACTGGGTCGGTGGACGCTACTCGCTGTGGTCGGCCATCGGTCTGCCGATCGCCCTGGCCATCGGCACCGCCAACTTCAAGGAGCTGCTGTCCGGTGCCTACACCATGGACCAGCATTTCCAGAACGCTTCGTTCGAACAGAACATGCCGGTGCTGCTGGCCCTGCTCGGCGTCTGGTACGGCAATTTCTGGGGCGCGCAGAGCCACGCGATCCTGCCGTACGACCACTACCTGCGCAACATCACCAAGCACCTGCAGCAGCTGGACATGGAGTCCAACGGCAAGCATGTGCGCCAGGACGGCACGCCGGTCAGCCATGACACCGGTCCGGTGATCTGGGGCGGCGTCGGCTGCAACGGCCAGCATGCCTACCACCAGTTGCTGCACCAGGGCACCCAGCTGATCCCGGCCGACTTCATCGTCCCGGTGGTGAGCTTCAACCCGGTCGCCGACCATCACCAGTGGCTGTACGCCAACTGCCTGTCGCAGAGCCAGGCGCTGATGCTCGGCAAGACCCGCGCCGAAGCCGAGGCCGAGCTGCGCGACAAGGGCATGAACGAGGCCGACGTGCAGCGTCTGGCGCCGCACAAGGTGATTCCGGGCAACCGTCCGAGCAACACCCTGGTGGTCGAGCGGATCAGCCCGCGGCGCCTCGGCGCACTGGTGGCGATGTACGAGCACAAGGTCTTCGTGCAGAGCGTGATCTGGGGCATCAACGCCTTCGACCAATGGGGCGTGGAGCTGGGCAAGGAGCTCGGCAAGGGCGTCTACCAACGCCTGATCGGCGGGATCGAGGAGCCGGCCGAAGACGCCTCGACCCAGGGTCTGATCAACTACTTCCGCGGCCGTCACCGCGGCTGACCCCCGGTCGCTGCCCCCGAACATGGCCGGGGGCAGCGTCTACACTGTCCTGACCCGGCGGCCTTCGAACATCACGGCGCAGACCGCTGCGCCGTCGATGAGGGCACGCCGTCCAATAATGACAGGACAGGTTGCGTGCCCATGTTCGATATCAGTCAATTCCCCAAAGCCGATGCCGTCAGCCGTGCCGCCGAACTGAGCCAGGGCGACTACGATCGCCTCTATCGCCAATCCATCGAGCAACCCGAGCAGTTCTGGAGCGAGCAGGCGCGCCGCCTGGACTGGATCAGCCCGTGGAGCACGATCCAGGATTGCGACATTCGCACCGGCAAGGCCATCTGGTTCAAGAACGCCAGGCTCAACGTCAGCTACAACTGCCTCGACCGTCACCTGGAACAACGCGGCGACCAGCCGGCGATCATCTGGGAAGGCGACGACCCGGCCCGCTCCGCCAGCCTCAGCTATCGCCAGGTGCACCAGCAGGTCTGCCGCCTGGCCAACGTCCTCAAACAGCGCGGGGTGAAGAAAGGCGACCGGGTGTGCATCTACATGCCGATGATTCCGGAAGCCGCCTTCGCCATGCTCGCCTGCGCGCGTATCGGCGCGATCCACTCCGTGGTATTCGGCGGTTTCTCGCCGGACGCGCTGCGCGACCGCATTCTCGATGCCGACTGTCGCACCGTGATCACCGCCGACGAAGGCGTGCGCGGCGGCAAGACCATCGCCCTCAAGCAGAATGTCGACAAGGCCCTGGCCAGTTGCCCGAATGTCGCCAGCGTGGTGGTGGTCCGGCGTACCGGTGGCAAGGTCGAGTGGAACGAGTCGCGTGACCTCTGGTACCACGAAGCCATTGCCAGCGTCGGCGACGACTGCCCGCCCGAACCCATGGACGCCGAAGACCCGCTGTTCATCCTCTACACCTCCGGCAGCACCGGCAAACCCAAGGGCGTGCTGCACACCACCGCCGGCTACCTGCTGCAGGCAACCCTGACCTTCAAGGTGGTGTTCGACTACCGCGATGGCGAGGTGTTCTGGTGCAGCGCCGACGTCGGCTGGGTCACCGGTCACAGCTACATCGTCTACGGTCCCCTGGCCAACGGCGCCACCACGCTGATGTTCGAAGGCGTGCCGAACTACCCGGATGCCTCGCGCTTCTGGCAGGTAGTGGACAAGCACAAGGTCAACATCTTCTACACCGCGCCCACTGCCCTGCGCGCGCTGATGCGCGAAGGCGAAGGGCCACTGCAGAGCACCTCGCGGCAAAGCCTGCGCCTGCTCGGCAGCGTCGGCGAACCGATCAACCCGGAAGCCTGGGAGTGGTACTTCAACGCAGTGGGCGAGCAGCGTTGCCCCATCGTCGATACCTGGTGGCAGACCGAGACCGGCGGCATCATGCTCACCCCGCTGATCAGCAACCGGCATATCAAGCCGGGCTGCGCGACCCGGCCGATGTTCGGCGTGCAGCCGGTGCTGCTGGACGAAAAGGGCACGCCGATCGAAGGCGCCGGTGCCGGGCTGCTGGTGATCAAGGCCAGCTGGCCGGCGCAGATCCGCAGTGTCTACGGCGACCATCAGCGCATGATCGACACCTACTTCAAGCCGTTCCCCGGTTACTACTTCACCGGCGATGGCGCCCGTCGCGACGAGCAGGGCGACCTGTGGATAACCGGGCGCATCGATGACGTGATCAACGTTTCCGGGCACCGTATCGGCACCGCCGAGGTGGAGAGCGCACTGGTCCTGCACGACAGCATCGCCGAAGCCGCGGTGGTGGGTTATCCCCATGACGTCAAGGGCCAGGGCATCTATGCCTTCGTGACGCCGATGAAGGGCATCGAGCCGGACGAGCAGCTCCGCCAGGAACTGCTGGCGCTGGTCAGCAAGGAGATCGGCAGCTTCGCCAAGCCCGAGCTGATCCAGTGGGCCCCGGCGCTGCCCAAGACCCGCTCGGGCAAGATCATGCGGCGGATTCTGCGCAAGATTGCCTGCAACGAGCTGGATAACCTGGGGGACACGTCGACCCTGGCCGATCCGGGGGTGGTGCAGGGGTTGATCGATAAGCGGCTGAATAGCTGATAATGGCGGTTCCGGGGCCGCGTTGCGGCCCTTTCGCAGGCAAGATGCCCAACCCCGTAGGAGCAAGGCTTGCCCGCGAAGGGCCGCAACGCGGCCCCCGACCACTGCATGCAAGGTATCCATGGAAGTCCTACGCCGCCGCATCGAAACCCAGCTGATGAGCCTCACCGGCCTGGCCCTCGGCCAGCTCGATCTGGAGAACCCCAAGGGCGACCCCGGCCTGTTCGGCCCGCACAGCGTCAGCTGGCGGGTCCACGGCGATTTCCCCAGCATGCTGGTCGGCGGGATCAGCGCCCTGCTCCTGCAAGCCCTGCATCCGCTGGCCCTGGCCGGCGTCTGGGACCACTCGAACTTCCGCCAGGACATGCTCGGCCGCCTGCGCCGGACCAGCCAGTTCATCTCTGGCACCACCTTCGGCTCGACTCGTGACGCCGACTGGCTGATCGAGCGGGTCAGGACCATCCATCTCCAGGTCGTCGGCACCACCCCGGACGGCCAGCCCTATGCCGCCAGCGACCCGGACTTGCTGACCTGGGTGCATGTGGCCGAAGTCCGCAGTTTTCTCGCCGCCCACCTGCGTTACCGCAACCCGAACCTCAGCGATACCGCGCAGGACGCCTACTACAACGAGATCGCCCTGATCGCCGAACGCCTCGGTGCACGCAATGTGCCGCGCTCGCGCCAGGAAGTGGCGGACTACCTGCGGGGCATGCGCCCGCAACTGTGCTGCGACGAACGCAGCCTGGAAGTGGTGCGGGTACTGCTGGCGGCACCGGCACCGAGCCGCCTGGCACAGCCGGTGGGGAAGCTGATGATGCAGGCAGGAATCGGACTGTTGCCGGACTGGGCCGGGGACATGCTCGGACTGCGACAGAGTCCGATGAAGCAGCGGATGCTGGACCTCGGCATGCAATCGGTCGCCCCGGTGCTGCGCTGGGCCATGCGCGACGGTTCGGCGCATCGGGCGCGACGGCGGATGGGGATCGCCTGATACTTTAAAGGGACCGCTTCGCGGGCAAGCCACGCTCCTACGGACCTCTGTAGGAGCTGGCTTGCCTGCGAAGGATCGCGAAGCGGTCCCAATCCTCCCTCCATCTGTGCCACTATGCGCGAGCCCACCGCAGACTCAACGCCAAAACGAACAATACAGAGGACTCGAGCATGCAAGATGTCGTAATCGTCGCCGCCACCCGGACTGCGGTCGGCAGTTTCCAGGGCGCCCTGGCGAATATCCCCGCCGTCGATCTCGGCGCCGCGGTGATCCGCCAACTCCTGGCCCAGACAGGCATCGACGGCGAACTGGTCGATGAAGTGATCCTCGGCCAGGTACTCACCGCCGGCGCAGGGCAAAACCCTGCCCGCCAGGCCGCGATCAAGGCCGGCCTGCCCCATGCGGTACCCGCCATGACCCTGAACAAGGTCTGCGGCTCCGGACTCAAGGCCCTGCACCTGGCCACCCAGGCCATTCGCTGCGGCGACGCCGAGATCATCATCGCCGGCGGCCAGGAGAACATGAGCCTGGCCAACTACGTCATGCCCGGCGCCCGCACCGGCCTGCGCATGGGCCACGCCAGCCTGATCGACAGCATGATCACCGATGGCCTGTGGGATGCCTTCAACGACTACCACATGGGCATTACCGCGGAGAACCTGGTGGAGAAGTACGGCATCAGCCGCGAAGAGCAGGACGCCTTCGCCGCCGCTTCCCAGCAGAAAGCCGCCGCCGCCATTGAGGCCGGGCGCTTCGTCGATGAAATCACCCCGATCCTGATTCCGCAGCGCAAGGGCGACCCGATCGCCTTCGCCACCGACGAGCAACCACGGGCCGGTACCACTGCCGAAGCCCTGGGCAAGCTCAAGCCGGCATTCAAGAAAGACGGTACCGTTACCGCCGGCAACGCCTCGTCGCTCAACGACGGCGCGGCGGCGGTGATGCTGATGAGCGCGGCCAAGGCTCAGGAGCTGGATCTGCCGGTACTGGCGCGGATCAAGGCCTACGCCAACGCCGGCGTCGACCCGGCGATCATGGGCATCGGTCCGGTCGGCGCCACCCGCCGCTGCCTGGACAAGGCCGGCTGGAGCCTCGACCAGCTCGACCTGATCGAAGCCAACGAAGCCTTCGCCGCCCAGGCCCTGTCGGTCGGCAAGGAACTGGGCTGGGATGCCTCGAAGGTCAACGTCAACGGTGGCGCCATCGCCATCGGCCACCCTATCGGTGCCTCGGGCTGCCGTGTGCTGGTCACCCTGCTGCATGAAATGATCAAGCGCGATGCCAGGAAAGGCCTCGCCACCCTGTGCATCGGCGGCGGTCAGGGCGTGGCCCTGGCGATCGAACGCTGATCGACACGGGAGGGGCCGGCCTGGCCCCTCCCCACCACACAGCTGGTAAACTGCACGCCCGCAACCAAGGCCACGTGCATGTCCTCCTTGAATCAGGCGCTGCGCGCCGCCCTCGACTCCCGCCAATCCCTTCTCGCCGAACTGCATGCCCAGGGCACCGATTGCTATCGCCTGTTCCACGGCAGCCAGGAAGGCGCGCCCGGCCTGACCGCCGACCGCTACGGCCCGCAGTTGCTGGTGCAGAGTTTTCACCAGACGCTGGAGCGCGACGCCCTGCTGGACCTGCACGCGACCATCGAGGCGTTCCTCGGCCAGCCGCTGCTGCTGGTGTACAACGACCGGGCGCGGGGCAACAGCCGCGTCGACCGACATGACGCGGTGTACCAGGCCAGCGAAGCGGCACTGGAGGACATGGTCGGCCACGAGTGGGGCCTGAACTATCGCGTCCGTGGACGCCACGCCGGCCAGGATCCGCTGCTGTTCCTCGACCTGCGCAATGCCCGCGGCTGGGTCAAGCAGCACAGCGCCGGCAAAAGCGTACTGAACCTGTTCGCCTATACCTGCGGCGTCGGCCTCGCCGCCGCGGCCGGTGGCGCGCGCGAGGTGTGCAACCTGGATTTCGCCGAGGGCAACCTGGCCGTGGGTCGCGAGAACGGTGCTCTCAATCCGCAACTGGCGCCGATGAGCTTCGTCCAGTCCGATTACTTCCCGGCGATCCGCCAACTGGCCGGGCTGCCGATCAGCCAGCGGCGCGGGCAGAAACTGCCCTCCTATCCGCGCCTGGAGGCCCGTCAGTTCGACCTGGTGTTCCTCGACCCGCCCGCCTGGGCCAAGAGTGCCTTCGGCACCGTGGACCTGCTGCGCGACTACCAGAGCCTGCTCAAGCCGGCACTGCTGAGCACTGCCGAAGACGGCGTGCTGATCTGCAACAACAACCTGGCCAAGGTGGATATGGACGATTGGCGCGAACAGGTGCTGCGCTGCGCCGAGAAGGCCGGGAGCCCGGTGCGTGAATGGCAGGTGCTGACACCCGCCAGCGACTTCCCTTCGCAGGACAGCCGCCCACCGCTGAAAACCCTGGTATTACATCTCTAGCCCCTGTTCCGGGCAGGTTGTCGGCGCTGGCCGACAGCCATCGGAACTCCAGTAACGTGCCATACTCTAAGCGTCCCGCTCTCTTCACGCAGATGCCGCACATGCCCAAAGGATTGACTCGCGCCATAGGCGCCTTGCTGGTTGCACTGGCCCTGTACAGCCTTCTCGGCTTCTTCATCCTCCCCGGCGTTGCCCTTCGAATTGCCAATCAGCAGCTGGCGCAGTACGCCACCGTCCCGGCACAGGTGCAACGCATCGAACTCAACCCGTTCAGCCTGGAACTCAGCGTCTGGGGTCTGCAGATCGGTGAACCGGGCAAGGAGCAGATCGGTTTCGAAAAGCTCTACGCCAACCTGCAGCTGGACAGCCTGTGGACCGGTGCCCTGCACCTGGAGCAGGTCGAACTGGTGAAACCGCGCACCGAGCTGCTGTTCGCCAAGGACGGGACCTTCAACCTGGCCCAGCTGTTCAAGCTGCCAGCGAGCGAACCCAAGCCCGAAGAACCGGCCAGCGAGCCGTTCCCGCTGCGCATCGGCAGCATCCAGCTCAAGGATGGCTACCTGCACTTCGAGGATGCCCGTCCCAGCGAGCCGATCGAATTCCTCTACGACGCAATGAACCTGGAGCTGAAGAACCTCAGCACCCTGCCCGACGACAACACCGACCTGACCCTGGTCGCCAGCGGCCCCAATGGCGGGCATATCGACTGGAAAGGCAGCTTCAGCCTGTCGCCGATCGCCTCGAAAGGCTCGCTGAAGGTCAGCGACGCCAAGCTGAAGGCGTTCTGGCCCTACGTCCGCGATGCAGTGCCGCTGGTGCTGGAGGACGGCACCTACAACCTGCAGAGCGACTACAACTTCAGCCTCGGCGAACGCACCGAACTGCTGCTGGAGAACACCGCATTGAGCGTGTCGTCCTTCGCCATCAAGGCACCGGATGGCCGCCCACTGGTGCGCCTGGCCAAGCTCGATGTCAGCGAGACCTCCATCGACCTGGCCAAGCAAGTGGTCAGCGTTGGCAAGATCCGCAGCGAAAAGCTGGAAACCTGGGCCGCCCTGGAGTCCGACGGCCAGCTGGACTGGCAGAAGCTTTTCGCCAGCCAGCCGCCCAAGACCACAGCGAAGGAAAAAGCCGAACCGGCCACCGCCGAGCCGACCGAGCAACAGCAGGCCGTCGAGGACAAACCCTGGCAGGTCCTGCTCAAAGACACCCAGGTGCGCAACTACCAGGTCCACCTGGCCGATCGCACGCAGAAGGAACCTGTCACTCTCGAGGTCGGCCCGCTGAACGCCGACCTGCAGAATTTCGACAGCCTGAACAAGTCGCCCTTTACCCTCAAGCTCGACAGCGGCATCGGTAAACAGGGCAAGCTGCAGGCCTCGGGCGAGGTCAACCTGGCACCGGTCTCGGCCAGGCTGAAGGTAAGCACCCAGGACATCGACCTGCGTATCGCCCAGTCCTATATCAGCCCGTTCATCCGTCTCGAACTGCGCAGCGGCATGCTCGGCAGCGACCTCGATGTCGACCTGAAGAGTACCGAGCCGCTGGCCTTCAGCGTCGCCGGCAAGGCCCGGGTCAACCAGTTGCACACCCTCGACACCATCAAGGATCGCGACTTCGTCAAATGGCAGCAGCTCGACCTGGAGGGCGTCGAGTACCGTCATGGCGATGCGCTGAGCATCGCCAGGATCAGCCTGCAACAGCCCTACGCGCGCTTCATGATCAACGAAGACCGCACCACCAACATCGACGACCTGCTGATCCCGCAACCCGCGGACAAAAGCGCCAAGGCCGCGCCGGGCAACGATAAGCCGCTGGGTATCCGCATTGGCCAGATCGATATCAACGACGGCTCGGCCAACTTCGCCGACCTGACCCTGACCCCGAACTTCGCCACGGCCATCCAGCAACTGAACGGCCAGATTGGCACCATCGACAACCGCCAATCGAAGCCGGCCAAGGTGGACATCAAGGGCAAGGTCGACCGCTATGCACCGGTGACTATCAAGGGCGCGCTCAATCCCTTCAACCCGCTGGCCAGCCTGGATATCGCCACCGTCTTCCGTCGTGTCGAGCTGACCACCCTGACCCCTTACTCGGGCAAGTTCGCCGGTTTCCGCATCCGCAAGGGCCGCCTCAACCTGGACCTGCACTACATGATCACCAACGGCCAGCTCAAGGCCGAGAACAAGGTGGTGGTGGAACAGTTGCAACTGGGCGAGAAAGTCGACAGCCCCGATGCCGTGGACCTGCCGATCCGCCTGGCGGTGGCGCTGCTCAAGGACACCGAGGGCAAGATCTCCATCGAACTGCCGGTCAGTGGCGACCTCAACAACCCGCAGTTCAGCGTGATGCCGATCGTCTGGCAGACCCTGCGCAATCTGGTACTGCGCGCAGCCCAGGCCCCGTTCAAGTTCATCGGCGGGTTGATTGCCGGCGGCGGCGCGGAAGACCTGGGCAATGTGGCCTTCGCCCCAGGCTCCAGTGACCTGACCGCGGACGCCCAGGGCGCCCTCGACAAGCTCGCGGCCGCACTGAAGGAACGCCCGGCCCTGCGTCTGGAAATCGAAGGCACCAGCGCCCAGAGCAGCGATGGCCCGCTGATTGCCCAGCAGCGCCTGGAGCGCGAGTACCAGAGCACCTACTACAAGATCCTCCAGCGCCGTGGCGACAAGGTGCCGGCGCAGGCGTCCCTGTTGCAGGTGCCGGAAGACGACAAGCCGGCCATGCTCGAGGGCATCTACCGCACCCGCCTGAAACAGCAGCCGCCGCAGGAATGGGAACAGCTGGACACCCAGCAACGCATCACCAACCTGCGTGACGCGGTGCTCAAGACCTGGGCGGAAAGCAGCGTGCTCCTGCGCCAGCTAGGCCAGGCGCGGGCCAGCAGCATCAAGGACTACCTGGTGGACAAGGGCCAGCTCGCCGATGACCGGGTGTACTTCGTCGATGCCAACCTCGGCCAGGCCGAGTCCGACGGCCGGGTGATCTCCCCCTTGCACCTGGACGCCGAGTAACCGTATCGGCAAAAAGGTGAGCCCCGGCACATGACCGGGGCTCGGGTCGCCCAAGTCCTTTTGGGCTGTCGCATGAACCGTCAGGATCAGCGAGCGGGACAATCCATCAGTTGGTTTTCAGGCCATCAGCCGAAACGGCCTGAACACCTTTGATCTTCTTGGCAATGGCCACTGCCATGTCCTTCTGCGATTCGGTCACGGCCACGTCGGAAGACAGGGACACCACACCTTTGTTGGTTTCGACCTTGATGTCGGTCCCAGGAATGCCTTTCTCGGTAACCAGATCAGCTTTGACCTTGGTGGTGATCCAGGTATCGGAAGTGGCTTCCTTCGCCTTGGTCATTTCACCGGCCGCGAGGGTCAGTGGGGCCTGGGCGGGTTGTTGAGCGAGCGCTACGTTGGCCATGGTCAGGGTCAGCGCGGTAGCGGTGGCAGCAGCAATAGCGAACTTCTTCATACGAGACACTCCTGTTTTTCGAAAAGTCTGCGCCGAGGTTCCTGGCAGCAGGTGTAACAGGGTTATTGCGAACGCTGTGCCAGTTTTTCGCTGAAAATAATTCCTTTAAAAACAATAAGTTAAAGAAATACAAAAGTGACCGGATCGTGCATTTTGCAAGTTACCGCTTTGCTGCGCTTGCAAGATGCAAGTCGTCGTATCAATTCGCGCGCATAAAAAAAGGATCCCGAACAGACTGTGTGAAAACACACTGACAGGCCCTATACCAAACGCCCCGACTTGTTCGGGGCGTTTGTTTTTGTGCTGAAAAAGGCTCTTCAGCCCATCAGTTGCATCATTTGCTTGGCACCCAGGACACTGATCGCCCGCTTGAGGTTGTAAGCGGTCACGGCAAGAGCCATTTCAGCTCTTGTCCCTTCGAGTTGTCGCAGCAGGAAGCGCCCGTTCCCAAATAT
>NZ_JAVYJH010000032.1:0-41106 GCF_032621685.1 Pseudomonas sp. zfem002
CGCTGCGCGTTGCGCTGCCTGCTGTGGAGCGAAGGCAAGCCCGAGGGCATCGCCAATGGGCAACTGCGCTACAGCTTCGACGATCCCCACGGCAGCAGCGGCCTGGAGCTGGATGGCCAGGCGCGGATCATCAGCCACGAAGGCTGGTACCCGTTCGGCGGCACGGCCTGGTGGGCGGCGCATTCGGCACTGGAAGCGAGCTACAAGACGCGCCGCTACTCGGGCAAGGAGCGCGATGCCAGCGGCCTCTACGACTACGGCCTGCGCTACTACGCGCCATGGCTGGCACGCTGGATCAACCCGGACCCGGCGGGCGATGTCGACGGCCTCAACCGCTACCGTTTCGTGCGCAACAATCCGCCGACCCTGGTCGATCACCACGGCCTCAACGCCGACGAGCGTCGCTACGAGATCCAGCCGTTCAGCAAAATGCCCAAGGCACAGGGGTCGACCGGTCGCATGGTGCCGCCGGCCGCCGACAGCAGACTCGCCGCTTTCGTCTACGACACCCTGTGGAGTGTGAAGAGCTACCTGAACAAGGGCGCGGGCAATCAGTACGGTGACATCAAAGGCAGCGACTACCGCTCGATGATTTTCAACGCCATGGCCCGGCAGAAACTGGGCGACGACCTCAGCGACCGCAATCTGGTCGAGCATGCCATGGCCACCGAGGCTGGCCTGTGCGACGACTTCACCCTGACCGGACTGTTCCTGATGGGTTCGGCGAGCGAGCGACCAGGCAACGCCCCGCTGTTTTCCGCCTCGCGAGGCGCGCACCGCTTCGCGCTGGTAGGCGATCACCGCGAACGTGACCCGCTGCTGTTCGAGTCCTGGGTCACCCTGCCCGCCATCGTGCCCTGGTCGCGCAGCCTGCTGGCCGAAGGTGCGGACCTGCCCGTCGACTACACCCCGCGCATGCCCGGCGAGCCCGCCTACGCCATCAGCCGGCAGCGGGTGCGGGACCTGCGCCAGGCGTTCTACGCGCAATCCCCCGCCATCGCCCCGGAGTATCTGCAATCGAGCCTCGACGCCGCCGTACTCGGAGGCCAGGTCTGGTCCCAGGTGTCCGCGATCGACGCGCCAGCGAGCGATCGCCTGGACGGCACCGATTACGCTGCCGCCAGCGTGCCGCTGACCCATTGGGCCAGTACCCGGCGCGCCCTCGACCATGCCCTGGCGATCCGCGACGACAGCTTGCGCGCCCCCCGGTTGCTGCGGTTCTGAGGTCATGAGCAGCTCGATGCATGCCCTCACCCCGGACCTGGCGGTCATCGACAGTCGCCATCTGCCGCTGCGTCACGTCGCCTATTGGCGGGCCGCCGCGGACCAGTCGGCGCAAGGTCGCGTCACCCTCGGCAGGCACGATCCGGCCAGGCAATCGCATACGCAATGGGACCCACGGCTGTTCGAGCGACTGCAGCGCAGGCAGGGCGTTGCCCCGAGCCAGGCCACCCTGCTGTCGCTGTCCGGTCGCAGGGTGCTGAGCGAAAGCGCCGACGCCGGCTGGCAGTTGAGCCTGCCTGGCGAGGCGGGACAGGTCGTGGAGCACTGGGATAGCCGCGAGAGCCACTGGCAGACCGAGCACGACGAGTTGCTGCGCCCCGTGCAGGTTCGTGAAGCGGCCAGCGGCCAGCCGCCGCGCATCGCCGAGCGCTTCAGCTATGCCCGGGACGTCGGCCTGAACCGCCGGGGCCGGCTGGTCCGCCACGACGACGATGCCGGCAGCCGACTGCTCGACGGCTACAGCCTGCTTGGGCAGATCAGCAGCGAAACCCGCCACTTCCTCGCCGCCCTCGACCTGCCCGACTGGCCCGAGACCCCGGATGCCCTGCTCGAACCCGGTGAAGGCGCCACCACCACCTTCGTCCACGGCCCACTGGACCAGGTGCTGGAGCAGACCGATGCGCTCGGCCACCGTCAGGCATTTCACTTCACCCCGAGCGGCGAGTTGGCCGGTGTGCAACTGATCCTGCAAGACGGCACGCGACACACGCTGCTCCAGGCCACCCGCTACAACGCCTTCGGCCAGATCGAAACCCAAACCGCCGGCAACGGTGTCGTCAGTCACTGCGAATACGATCCGGCCAACGGCCGCCTGACCCGCCTGCGCGCCAGTCGTCCCGGTCGTGCCCAACTTCAGGACCTGCACTACGGCCACGACCCGGTGGGCAATCTGCTGCGGATCGAGGACCACAGCCAGCCGGTCAGCCACTTCGCCAATCAGCGCGTCGAGCCGGTCAGTACCTTTCTCCACGACTCGCTGTACCAACTGATCGAGGCCAGCGGACGCGAAGCCGCCGGCGCCATGGTCGGCCCCGAACTGCCGAACCTGGCACCCGACCCCGGCGACGGCAGCCGCCTGCTCAACTACCGCCAGCACTACAGCTACGACGCCAGCGGCAATCTGCTGACCCTCGATCATGTCGGCCAGCACACCTATACCCGGACCATGAACGTCGCCGCGCACAGCAACCACGCCGTGCCCGAACCGGGTGACCCGCTCACGGCTTTCGACCCCAACGGCAACCTCCTCGCCCTGCAGCCTGGCCAGCCACTGCAGTGGAATGCCCGCAACCAGCTGCACGCGACCCGTCAGGTGCAGCGCAACGACGGACCGAACGACGACGAACACTACCGCTACGGCGGCGACGGCCTGCGCGTGCGCAAAGTCGTCAGCCGCCTGGTGTCCGGTCGCGCGCAGCGTGATGAAACCCGCTACCTGCCGGGTCTCGAACTGCACACCCGCCAGGGTGAGTCCTTCGCCGTGATCGCTACCCAGGCCGGGCACTGCACGCTGCGCTGTCTGCTGTGGAGCGCCGGCAAGCCCGAAGGCATCGCCAACGGGCAACTGCGCTACAGCTTCGACGACCCCCACGGCAGCGCCGGCCTGGAGCTGGATGGCCAGGCGCGGATCATCAGCCACGGAGGCTGGTACCCCTTCGGCGGCAGCGCCTGGTGGGCCGCGCATTCGGCCGTCGAAGCGGGTTACAGGACGCGCCGCTACTCGGGCAAGGAGCGCGACGCCAGCGGCCTCTACGACTACGGTTTGCGCTACTACGCCCCATGGCTGGCGCGCTGGATCAATCCGGATCCGGCAGGGCCGGTGGACGGTCTGAACCTGTTCCGGGCCATGCGCAACAACCCGATGACCTGGAAAGACAGCGACGGCCGGGAGCCCACACCCGCCGAGCTGGACCAAGCGGCGAGACCTGACCGCGGCGATGCTTCGGCGCCGATGGGCTTGGCCAGCAGGCTGAATATCCACGCCCTGCCCCATCGCGCGGTGCCCTACCAGGACCCCTTCGGCCAGCACTTCGACTTCGTCGCGGCTGAACTGGGAGACCGCTATCGCATCTACTTCGACAGCAACGCGCCTTCGGACAACCTGATCATCACCGCCCACGCCGGATTCTTTCCATGGACCGGAGATACCCAGGTTCCAGACGGGATGACGCTCGGCTTCTTCAACCCGCATGGCACCGAGCTGGCCGATCCGGGGCTGAGCAATGTGGCGCGGGGCAGCAACAAGGTGTTCGTCCTGATGCAGGGCAAGGACTTCGTGCCCAGGAAGCAGATGGCGCAGGTATTGATCCAGCAAGGCAACACCAAGGCGTTGTCCGGCAGCGAAAAAGCGCAATTCGCGCGGGACTACAGCCTGGAGAAATATGAACTCGACGATACCTCGACCGTCACCCGGGTGCTCAGCCTCAACAGGTCGGACCCGCAGGCACTCCAGTTCGATGTGCTGACGGTGCGCAACCGCAAGAAACCCGCCACCCTCCTCCAACGCCCCAGCCTGGGTGGCGTGTTCCGCGCGCTGCAGAAACATGGCCTTCACTACCGCGCCATCTACTGCCTGATGTGCCGCGGCGCCATCCATGGCAAACCGGGCACCTTCGATCCCAAGCAGGCCCGCGACGCATGAACAACCACACCACCGCCGCGGGCACACACGCCCTGACCCCCGAGCTGTACGCTGTCGATGGCCGAGGTCTGCTTCTGCGCGGGGTAGCCTGGCATCGAACTGCGCCCGGGCAACCGGCGCAACGCCGCGTCGCCCTCGCCCGCTACGACCCGGCCGGGCAATGGCAGCGCCAGTGGGACCCGCGGCTGTTCGAGCGCCTGGACCAGGGTGAAGCCGTCACACCGAGCCAGGGCGCGCTGATGTCGCTGTCCGGTCGCGGACTGCTCAGCGAAAGCGCCGACGCCGGCTGGCAACTGATGCTGCGTGGCGAAGCGGGTCAGGAGGTGGAGCGCTGGGACAGCCGCGACAGTCACTGGCAGAACGTTCACGACGAGTTGCTGCGGCCACTGCGGATTCGCGAACAGGCCAACGGACAGGCCGCGCGGGTCGCCGAGCGCTTCACCTACGCCCGGGAAGATGGCCTGAACCGTCGAGGCCGGTTGGTCCGTCATGACGACGATGCCGGCAGCCGACTGATCACTGGCTACAGCCTCACCGGCGAGGAACGCGGCGAAACCCGCCATTTCCTCGCCAGCCTCGACCTGCCCGACTGGCCCGACACCCCGGATGCCCTACTCGAACCCGGTGAAGGCGCCACCACCACCTTCGTCCACGGCCCACTGGACCAGGTGCTGGAGCAGACCGATGCGCTCGGCCACCGTCAGGCGTTTCACTTCACTCCAGGCGGCGAGTTGGCCGGGGTGCAACTGATCCTGCAAGACGGCACGCGCCACACGCTGCTCCAGGCCACCCGCTACAACGCCTTCGGCCAGATCGAAACCCAAACCGCCGGCAACGGTGTCGTCAGTCACTGCGAATACGACCCGGCCAACGGCCGCCTGACCCGCCTGCGCAGCAGCCGTCCGGGTCGTGCCCAGCTCCAGGACCTGCACTACGGCCACGACCCGGTGGGCAATCTGCTGCGGATCGAAGACCACAGCCAGCCGGTCAGCCACTTTGCCAATCAGCGCGTCGAACCGGTCAGTACCTTTCTCCACGACTCGCTGTACCAGTTGATCGAGGCCAGCGGACGCGAGGCCGCCGGTGCCATGGTCGGCCCCGAACTGCCGGACCTGGCCCCCGCCCCCGGCGACAGCAGCCGCCTGCTCAACTACCGCCAGCACTACAGCTACGATGCCAGCGGCAATCTGCTGACCCTGAGTCATGTCGGCCAGGAATCCTATACCCGGACCATGAACGTCGCCGCGCACAGCAACCACGCCGTGCCCGAACCGGGCGACCCGCTCACGGCCTTCGACCCCAACGGCAACCTGCTCGCCCTGCACCCCGGCCAGCCGCTGCAGTGGAATGCCCGCAACCAGTTGCACAGCACCCGTCAGGTCACACGCAACGACGGACCGAACGACGAAGAACACTACCGCTATGGCGGCGACGGCCTGCGCGTGCGCAAGGTCGTCACCCGCCGGGTGTCCGCACGCACACGACAGGCGGAAACCCGCTACCTGCCCGGTCTCGAACTGCACACCCGGCAAGGCGAGTCCTTCGCCGTGATCACCAACCAGGCCGGCCGCTGCGCGTTGCGCTGCCTGCTGTGGAGCGAAGGCAAGCCCGAGGGCATCGCCAATGGGCAACTGCGCTACAGCTTCGACGATCCCCACGGCAGCAGCGGCCTGGAGCTGGATGGCGAGGCACGGATCATCAGCCACGAAGGCTGGTACCCGTTCGGCGGTACGGCCTGGTGGGCGGCGCATTCGGCACTGGAAGCGAGCTACAAGACGCGCCGCTACTCGGGCAAGGAGCGCGATGCCAGCGGCCTCTACGACTACGGCCTGCGCTACTACGCGCCATGGCTGGCACGCTGGATCAACCCGGATCCCGCGGGCGATGTGGACGGGCTCAACCGCTACCGTTTCGTGCGCAACAATCCGCCGACCCTGAGCGATCCCCATGGCCTGAACCCCGAGGAGAGCGCCTATCATGTCGAGCCCTTCAGCCGCTACCCGCTGGTGCCGCACTCGGGAAGTACCCTGGACCCCGTCGGCACGCGCGCGCTGAACCTGAACGCCGACGACAAGCTCGTCGAACTCGTCTACGACACCCAGTGGAGCGTCAAGCGCTATCTGGACCGCGGGGCGGCCAACCAGATCGGCGACATTCTGCACAGTGGCGCCCAGTCGATGGCCTACGGCGAGTTGCTGCGCCACAAGGTGTCCGACGAGGTGTCGCTGATGGAGCGCGCGGCCCACACCCTGGCAGCGCGCGCGGGCTATTGCGACGAGTTTGCCGCGGTGGGGCTGCTGCTGCTCGGCTCATCGCCGCGCTGGAGCGGCACGCCGCTGTATCTGGCGCAGAAGCCGGGGCATACCTTCGTCGAGGTCGGCGACAATCGCGAGGCAGATTCGCTGATCCTCGATTCCTGGGTCATGTTCCCGGCGGTCCATCACCGCTCGCAGAGCCTGGATATTGCCAGCAACCTGCAGAACTACACGCCCAGCATGCCCGGGGATCCGAACTTCGCGATCAGCCGCAGCCAGGTGGATTTCCTCTATGAAACGCTGTATTCGGGCCGCGTCGACCTGACTGCCGACAGCGCCGCGCGGGACATCGAGTCCGGCATCAGTGGCGGCTTCGTCTTCTCGCAATGGTCGGCGATGCAGGACCCGCAGGCTGTCACCTACTGGGGCCAGGGCGGCGCGGGCGATGCCGCCAGCGTCCCCGAGCCCTTCTGGAACCGGCTGCAGACCACCCTCGGCCATGACCTGCGGCTGCGCAGTGTCCCGGGCATCTTCGAGCGGCTCCAGCGCCTCTGAGCGGGCGGCGAAACCCGCCCGCAGAGGTCAATCCCCCAGCAACTCCTCGACATGCGCGGCGAACTCCGGACCGCCGTCCAGCGCCGTGTAGCGCACCTGGACGATGATATCGGTGAGGCTCTGCAGCAGTTGCTGCTGGCGCTGCGACTGATGCCGCGGGAACTGCAGCTGCCAGTTGGACAAGGCACCCGTGCCCTCGAACGGCAGGTAGCGCTCGTCGTTGAAGTCGAGCTGGAACACGCCATGGTCGTCGAGCCCTCGGGACAGGCAGATGCTCTGGCTGGCCCGCGGGTTGTAGAGGATGTTGCTGGTATCGCTGTCCTGCTGGTCGTAGAGCGCGTTCATCGCCCGCTCATCGGCCTTGAGCACGGTGCGGCTGGCAACCTGGGTGAGCACCGCCTGCACGTCCTGATAGGGCCCGACCAGCGCCGGCAACGACACCGAGACGCTGACCAGCTGGCGCAGGTAGTGCCCCGGATAATCGCCATCGAACAGGCGCGGGGTCAGCTCGAAGTTCACCTTGCCCTCGCCGAGCAGGGCTTCCAGCGCCTGGTTCCAGTCCAGGTCACCACTTTGCCGGCTATCGAACAGTTCTTTCAGCGATACCGTGCGCACCAGTTCCAGGCGCCGTTCGAAGCGTTTCAGCCAGGCCGACTCCATGCGCAGCAGTTGCAGGCGCAACGCCTCGCCGGCGGTGAGGCCGTAATAGTTGTCGAACCAGACGTTGGGCTGGATGAAACGGGTCTGGTAGTCGCCCATCTCGTACTGCCAGCAGGCCTCGCCGTTCAGGCACAGGGCGACCACCGCGTCGTAGGCCTGGAAGTAGAAGGTCGACAGCTGGCTCAGCAGCCACTGGTAGAGATCGGCGTTGGTGTTGCGGGTCTTGAGGAAGCGGTAGTAGTCATGGGACTGCTGCTCGGCTTTGCTGGCCTGCTGCAGCTGCACCCTGACCATCTCGATCGCCGCGTGCTGGGCGGTGATCTGTTCGTCGATGGCCTCCAGTTCGGCGGCGGCCTGGTCGCGGTGCAGCAGCCATTCTTCCTGGCGACGGCGGTACTGTTCGGTGATCGCCAGGCGATCGCCGGCCAGGCGATCCATGCTGGCGATCAGATGGGTTACCCGCGCCGTGGCCTCAAGGGCATCGCCCATGCGGTTATGCCCGCCACCGAAGGCCGTCACGATGATCGAGCCCATCTGCAATCCACCCGCGGCCGCCTCCAGGGCGTGGCCCGCGGTGGCCGTCAGCGACGACTGCTGGTAAAGGGCCATGGATTGCTGCTCGGAGACGGAGAGGTTCTCCCGGGCCAACCGTTCGTAGTGGGCGCGGCGATGATCGACCACCCGCCTGCTGGCCTGCAGCGCCAGCAGGCTGGCGTCGGCCTGCTCCAGGGCGACCTCCTGCAACTGGATAGCGAACTGCGACAGTTCCAGGACATGCGCCTGCTGAAGTTCCTCCTGCAGGGCGCGGTCCTTCAGTTCGCGGTACTGGCGCACCTGCTCGCCGAAGCGGCTGAGGGTCTCCACCGCGCCCTGCAGCCTTGGCAACAGCGCGCGGAAACGGAACGGAGGGATCGGCGCCAGGCTGCCAACACTGCGCTGCACCAGGCCGCTACCGCTGTTCTGCGCGCGCAGCAGGTCCTTGGGATCGGCCAGCGGCGCGTACAGCGGCAGCAGCAATGGCTTGCCGTCGATGGTCAGGTTGTTGCGCAGGTTGTTCACCCGGCTGTGCAGCTCGTCCCAGAGGTCGAGCAGGTCGGTATTCACCGGCAGGCGAAAGCGCGGCGAATCGAGCAGTTCCAGCCATGGCGTGACGTTGCTGGCCCGATGCAGCGGCAGGCCCAGCGGCAGCTGCGCCTCGACTCCAGCAAACAGCGTGGCATCCGGCTTGGCAGCCTCCGCCAGGCTAACCGGCTGCCAGCGACCGATCATGCGATTGTCCGGTTTCGGCCCGAGCAGACTCAGGGCGCGGACATAGATCAACTTGGCCTCGTTCAGCGCATCGCGAGTCAGGCGGCGGTACAGCAGGTCGCCATAGGCCAGCAGGTTGCGCACGTAGAACATGAAGATCGCCTTGCGGTAGTGCACCGGCCGCGAATAGCAGATGGCATCCGGGTCGGCGATGCCCTCGATCTCGTAGTCGCCCATGCTCGGTTCTTCCAGAGGACGCACCGACCAGTAGAACGGGCTCGGTGGCGAGGTCGGCTTGATCCGTGCCTGCGGATTGAAGATGCGGTGCAGCCAGCGCTCGGCGGCCAGGTAGTCGAACTCGTGGTGCAGACGCCAGGCCACGGCGTGAGGAATGTGGAAGAACAGCTCCCAGAAATAGCGGCCATTGGCGCCATGGAAGTCCATCAGCGGCTTGTCCGTGCTGCCCGGCAGCGGTGCTTCCTCGATGTGCTGGGTGTCCCAGCTGATCAGGGCGTCCACCGAAACCATCGCCCGCGCCACCAGCTCGCGGGCGAACAGGGTGTTCAGGCGCACGTAGCGCAGGCCTTGCAGGCCAAGGTTATCCAGGTCCAGGTACTGGCCGCCGGCGTGATCCACAAACTGCGGCGGGCTGGGCAGGATGTCCGAGATGACGACTTCGTAATGGTTGACCGAAGCCACCCCGACCGCAGGCAGACCCAGCTCGATCACGAAGGGCTTATCGAGATTCTTGACGCTGTAGCGGATGGTGTCGGTGTACACGGAGCCGTTGAGCAAGCGCTCGTGGTCCCACTCAAATACCTCCTTGCCTTCCTCGTAGCCGGCCATCCTGAACCGCGTCCGGGACGGCCCCCAGTATCCCTGTGACAGGCTCGTGAAGCCTTTGAGCTCCAAGGCCAGCTTCCCTTCGGCATCGAGTCCCAGGGAACGGCGTAACCACAGCGACTGGTTGTACGGCCCGGGCACGGCATATTTGCCATCCAGTACATTGGTTACCTGAAGCCCTATGGGCTTGTCGGTCGCCAACGGATGCTGCAGCGCCTGCGGACGCTCGACGAAATGCCAGATGCCCTGGAGTAGCTGCTCGAGGTACTTGTCGCGCGCCGCCGGGTCGCCCACCTCGCCTTGGTACAACAAGGTGAACCGGGTATCCAGCACCAAGGCCTCGAACAGCGACGTGTCATTGGCGGTAAAGGCAAGGATGATCTTTCGGGCGCTGCGGTCCGCTTCATTGACATAGGCAACGAACTGACTTTTCACCCCGAAGGCGTCGTCGAGTTCGAGGTCATAGCTCATGGGCACCGACCAGGTGCCCTCCAGCGAGCGGTAGGACAGATTCACGCTGTAGCGGTCGACGCTCTCATGCAAACCCGGCACCTCGGCGCGTACCGCGGGCAACGGTTTCTGCTCCCGGCGGCGCTCGACCCAGGCCACGTAAAGGCGGCCTTCGATCATCAGTGGCCGTATCTGCAAAACCTCGTGCCCCTTGGGAATCTCCACTGGCATCCATTCGCCCCAGGCGGTGGGACTGAGGTAGTCGTCACCCTCGGCCCGCACCGCGTCGGGCTCGCCGAAGCGCACCGCGGCCTTGCGCCAGAACCAGGCATGGGGCTCGACGTTCTGCCGACCGATCAGGTAGTAGTCGGAATTGCGGAAGTCCTGGCCGTCGACATAGCCACTGACTACCCGCAGGTTGCTGATCCGCTCGAACTTGTCCAGGTAGTGTTGCAAGGCACGCTGCACCGAGTCGTCGGAGATACGGCTCTGGTTGGTGTCGTTGATGAACTCGCGAAACGCCTGGGTCTGCTTCAGGCGCAGGCCTGGTTCCAGGTAGTTCTCCGGGTAGTCCTGGAGCTTCTGGTTGGCGCCCCACACCGTATATTCGCTCCTGGCCACGCGCCATTCTTCCTGCTCGCGGCCTTCGAGCATGCCCAGGTAGCCGGGCTCCATACCGTTGAAAATGGCATGGATGTACTGCTGCAGGCTGGCCATGCCCATGGCGATGCGGCTGGTATCGACCTGGGCGCTGACCTGGTTGTCGATCAGGAGGAACTCGTAGAGGTCCTGCTCGGTGACCAGGCCGCGGGCGCCTTCGACCGGGTGTTGCGGGACGATCTGGCCGAGGTAGTAGGCAACCAGGGCGTCGCGGTGGTCTTCGGCGAGGGTGGCGAAGAGCGGGTTCATGAGTCTTCTCCCTTGGACATGTCTTCGGTGACTTCGAGCTTGGTCTCGCCGATCAGCCAAACGATGTCGGCGGTCTCACGCACCGTGTCGATCTTCGCGAAAACCGGCAGCTCATCCGGTTTCGGGATGGTGACAACTGCCGCAAACCCCTCCGGGGCTGGTAAAAACGACCTATCAACACCGCTGGAACCGCAGAAGGTCACGAATTGCCAATAGTCATCCAACTGGGTGAAAAGCCGGCCCTTCCGAGGATTGATTTGGGTCCCAACCTCATAAAGATTTCCTGCATCTGCAACCCACATGTCGCAGACAGCCATTTCCCAGACGTTCACGTCCCGCTTCCATTGAAAATACGCAAGCCCGATGGGCAGGTTACCCCTCGCCCGGATGGGGGAGTTGCGGGTATCGATATCCACATAGGTCCGCCCCTGCGCATCGGTAGGCCCACCACTTAGAAACTCGATGCTGCCATTCTGGGTTTTATCCGCAAGGAGCACTACGCCCGCCAACGGTCCGGTGGCGTCGCGCAGTTCAATGTGACAGCGAGACACCTCCTCTATATCGGCGACATAGAAAGTTGAGTAAGAGAGCACCCCCGATTCATTGTCAGGTACCACGCTCAGCGTGGCATCGCTGATGATCCGCTCCGCCGTGAAGACATTCGATCCCGCGAACTGCACGCGCTTGCTCAGTTCACCAACGGCATGGAACGCGCAGCTCGAGCCCAGCTTGCCAGCCTCGCCCGTGAACGAAGGCACATACAACAAGAGAGAATCGTCACCGACGTGCTCCAACTGCACCTCGACCGGTTCACTGGCCCCGTCCAGGGTCGCCCGCAGCGCCCGGTGACCTTCGCGAAAGCTGGGCGGAACAGGGCCGTTGCGCCGGCGTAAAATTCCGGACAGTCCGGCCGTGGTTGCCGAGGCGGCAGAGCCGCGGAAGAAATGCAGTTCGCTTTTCTCCAGATCCAGCAGATAGCGCAGGCCTACCCAGATCTGCAACGTGGTACCGAGGTTGGAAGTCACATGCAGGCGCATGTGGTTGTTGGAGGGATCGCTGTTGGGCAGGAACGCCGCGTTCGTGCAGTCAATCCTGAGAGTGACCTTGCCTTCGGCGTCGCAGTGGAGGGTTTCGCCAAGAGGCGGGTCGAACACCACGCCCAGCGCAACGGGATCCGCATAGTTTTCCAGGGTGAAGGTCAGGCGAGCACCATCGTCGCCTGCACCGTCGATACGCTCGGCAAAGACCAGCAGGTCGGAAGACAGCCCGGGGTCGACCGCGAATATCACCCTTGCGGCGTCCGCCAGTACGATACCGGGGCTGTCCGGTCCTGGCTGCGCAGCCAAACGGGTATGAGGCACCACCACCTGAACCTTGAAATCGAACTGTTCACCTTCCTTCACCCCACGCACGGTGATCAGCCGTTCGCCCAGATCCTCCTCGCGGAAGAATCGCTGGTAGCCTGCCGAGCCATCCGCGCTGGTGTAGGTCGTGGCCAGCAGCTCTTCGCCAGCCCACCAGGTCACCGGATAGCCCGCCGCCGCCGGCTCCAGGCGCACCCGGAATGTTGCCGGGCGAGCCTGATGCAGGCTGTAGTACTGCTCGGCAGGTTCCGTCTCCACCAGGGTCGGCAACGGGTGAACCGTAGTCCGCGCCGACGACAGCGGCTTGAGGTCCTTGTGGTCGAACCGGGCGTTGATGGTCAGCGTCACGTCGCCCGGCTCGGCAGCCAGGTAGGTGATGACGGCGATACCGTCGGCATTGCTGATGCTCTTGGCCGGATCCTGGACGAAGCCACCGAAGTCCGTCGACCACAGCACCGTCACATTGCCCTTGGGGCTGCCATCGAGATTGACCACCCGGCACCTGGCGGTGGTGGGCTGGGTGGCGGCGATCGGCCCATCGAAACGCACGTACTGGAAATACAGCTGTTCGAGGAAGGTCACCGGGTCGAAGCTTTCCTGTTCTCCGTTGACAGGTAGTTCCGCCATCACCGTCGCCACCCCGGAGGACAGGCTGCGCAGGCGCGCGCTGGCGAAGCCTTCGCCATCGGTGCGGGTCTGCGGCCGTTCGAAGATGCCCAGGTCAGTGCTCCACTGGACGATCTGGTCACGCCCCGGGTTGCCGTGCTCGTCGAATACCCGCAGGTGAAAATCGACAGTCTCGAGGTTGCCCGCCAGTGCCTCGTCGGGCTGGCGCACGGGGTCGGAGATATACAGTGACTCCAGGTCGCAGTCGATATGGACCAGCGGCGCGAGGATCTGCCGGTCGAGACCGAAACGGGCGATCACCTGAGCCGCACCCATCTCCTCCCCGGCCTGCAGGTCGATCCAGACCTGGCCATTGACGTCGGTGCTGCTGGACGACGGCGCGTCCAGGCGTGACAGGTTGGTCTCCCAGGCCACGCTGATGTTGGCCAGCGGCTCGCCCAGAAAGTTCTTCACGGTCAGCAGGCAGCGCGCCTTGTCGTCCGTGCGCGCCACCAGGCGCTGGGTATCCACCACGATCCACGACGCCTCGCTCTGGCCCAATTCGCCCTGGATCGGCACCGCCGGTGCTTCGAGCGCCGCGGTCAGGCTGCTCAAGGCGCCTTCGGCGGCCGAACGATAGGCCTCGCGGCTGCTGTTGCCGCGCAGCGCGCCCAGTTCCACGGCCGCGGCAGTGCCCAGTTGCAGGGTTGCGCAGGCCAGGCGCACACGTACCAGGTGATCCATCTGCCGCACGCTGGAGATCAGGCCATTGGCACTGATCTCCAGCGCGGTCTCGAGAATGTCGCGGATGCCGAAGCCGGTGAACTGGGCGATCTTGCCGGCGGCATCCTCGCGGATCAGGCGCAGGTCCTCTTCGCTGAGATCCGGCGGCAGCTCGCCGACCAGCTTGAGGTAGTCCAGCAGTGCCTGTTCGGCCTGGCGGGTGAACTCCAGCAGATGGCGGTACTGCACCAGTATCGCTAGAAGCCCACTCAAAGCCACGTCTGACGTGGCTCATGCGCCTAATCTGTCTAATATGGATTCGTCTTTTTTGCTTGGTTTCGCCCAGTAAACCCGTGACTTACAGCAAGGGTATTAGACAGCCCAAGCCATGCCTCTCCGGCGTTCTGCCGACCTATAATCACGTCGTTTCATCATTCGTCGGTGACTCATATCCTGCATTCAGGACGGCCAACCATTCGGAGCTTGCCCCCTGCCTGCTATTCTGTCTTGACCTTGGAGGGTCAAGACATGGTCACCGACAAGAAGACATTGCTTCTTCTCTCGCGCTTAGCAGATGCTCAATTGGCGCTCGCAGAGTCAATGAGGGGCATCACATCATTAGATCAAAGCTATCCAACAGCGGCTCTTGAGAGAATTGCTGAAGCGTTAACACTGGTGGAAGCATCGCTGCTGGAGATCGCACAGTGCAAATCAGGTAATCGCTCAAATGGCGCCACCAAACTCCACTGACATGCCGATATGCGCTCAGCTCATCCCGTCTACTGAAGCGAGCGCTCAGCCAAGCCCAAGACCTGCAACTGGAAGTCGCTCAGCGCCTGCATCAGAAACTCAGCGTCCTGCCGAAGCTGCTCAACCCTCTTAGGGTCACCCTCCGAGTCGACAGCCTCTCGATAGAGACGCAGAGCGTCTGCGGCTTTCTGCGTCAACTGTTCAGCATCCCTGAGCCTATTCGCCAGCTCATTGAAATCCGCCATGACCAACTCCCTTTCAGTTCATGACAGAATTATAAGACGTCTCGCAGGCCAGACCAGCTATTCGAGCTGAGTCATACGCTGCCGCCAGCTCTCTATTCGTGTCGACAGACCGCTCGAGCAGTTCGGAGAGCACCATTGCGGCGCGGGCGGCTGACGTGCTTCTTGCGACAGCGGCGGAATCCGGACCGGTGCAACTGACGGAGGCGGAGAGCTTGCTGGCTTCGTCGCGCAGCCGCTGGCCAGCAGCATCAGCGTCAAGAGCGCTGGCATCAGCGGTCTTCTGTTCTTTCTGTGCATGCTCTCTCGCCTTCTGTTGTGCCGTCTCGCGGCGCTGTTCTTCATGCCGCGCAGCGGCCTGGGCCTTCGCTTCTGCGGCGCTGTCGGTGCTGTCGCGCTCCGCCCAGCGGGCCTCCCACCCTGCCCGCTCAACGATCCGGCCGTGGTCGTATGCAGCCCAGTACGAGACCGCGATCAGCAGCAGCGTAACCGCGGCGCCGATAGTGCGACCGGTGATCACGCCGCCTCCAGGAACAGATCGCGCTCGGCGGCGCGCCTCCGTACCAGGCCCGGCAGGACCTTGCCAGCGGCCTTGTTCCAGCGCGGGAACTGCTCTGCGGCACCGAGGTAGTCGCCGGAATTGAGCAGGCGCAGCAGCGTCGACGATTCAAGGTTCGCCGCTCCCAGGTTGTAGGTGAAGCAGATCAGGGCATCCCACTGGTTGCTGCTCAGCGGCACAGTGACCAGGCGCTGCACTTCCGGCTCGAAGCGCTGCACATCGTTCAGCAGCATGCGCTCGGCCTGATCCCTGGTGATCGACATGCCAGCCTTCACGCCACGGGTCGCCCCGTAGCCGATTGTCCAGACGCCGGCGGAATCTTGGTACGCATGCAGGCGCAGGCCTTCAAACGACTTGATCAGACTCAAGCCGCGTTGCGATGTACGCATCAGGTTTTCTCCAGGCAAAAAAATACCGGCTCAGGGCCGGTCGATGGGTTGGGTGCGAATCAGGCCGGTGGTGCCGGCCAGTCGATTTCAGTGGGGTAGCCAGGCTGATCCTGCAGCCGGTTCAGCAAGACCCGGTAGCGCTTCCACTCTTTCAGCAGCGCGAGCTCGGCCTCGGTGGCTTCGTCGAGGTCGACGGCATCCTGCAGCGGCACGATCGCGGCATCGGCCGCTGCACGGCGGCGAGAGGTCTCGGCCTGCACCTCGAGGAGCTCATCCTCTGGCGTCGGCGGAACGGGTTCAGGGATCTCCGGCGGCGGCAGGTCCTCAACGCTGACGTGCAGCGTGATGCTGTGTAGAAGGTCTGCGGGCTCCCCCTCTTTCTCGACGCTGACCGCGAGCACGCCGTCGACGAACGACATGGCAACAGAGGCGCCGGCGTCGAGCTGGTTGATGACGTAGCCCCAGCCCTCGGGTGGCGGCGCCATGCCGAGCGTGCCGTGGACCAGGTACTGGCCAGGCCCGGGGTGATCGATAGTGATGTCGGATTTGCCGAGCGATGTGATATCGATGATCGAGCCATCACCGAGGATATTGATTGCTGCTCTCGTTGCCATGTCAGATCGCCTTCAGCGTGCCGTCAGCGGCGCGGGTTGTGTTGTTGGTGTGATAGATCATCGACCAGTTCGTGGTTGAAGACTGGTCAACAGCGATAGTCTTGAATGCCAGGCGGTAGCTGTTGATCTCCTGCGCAAAGATGGTCGTCCACCGATTGTCGATGCCCGCGCGGATGTTGATCAGCGTGTAGTACCCGGCGCCACCAGGTGGCGAGTTTGTTGCGAGACCGGAGCTTCGGAACTCGGTATTGCCGACGACGTGGAGGTCGGTGCTGGCAGGAGCAGCGCCCAGCAGTCCGCCAGAGCCTACGGCCATGACGTTGCCGGTGCCGGTCCCCACCGTCCTTGTTGCAGCGTCACCCAGGCCGAGGTTCGCTCTTGCTGCAGCAGCGGTTGTAGCCGCGGTCCCGCCCTTCGCAATCGGGACGATGCTCTCAGTTGCCACCGCACCGAGGCTGGCCAGCGTTCCGCCCCACTGTTCAACGATCTGCCGCAGCCGGTCAGCAGACTCCTTCACGTAGCCTTGCATGGGAGCGAGGCCATACGCACCGCCGGCGACTGTGGCGCCCTGATACGCCGGCAAGATCGACATGACAGTCGCGCTCGCGATGTTCGTCACTTCGTACCAGCGGCCATCCGGACCTTGAAATGCATCACCCACCCGGCTGTTCGCCGAGAAGTTCGTGCCTACACCGGTGATTGTTGTTTGCCCGGCAGTAGCCGTGACTGTTCCTACCCGATACCAGGGCATAGAGCTTCCTCTTGAATTGGTTACAGGGGGCGCATTGGGCGCGCAGCAAAGAGCGTGCGGCCGTTCGCGGTAAGCGGATTGATGCCAGAGCCGTTGTCGACATACATCTGGAGGATGCCGCGGTTGCCGGGCCAGAAGCCGCCGAAGTTCGCGCGGATTGGCTGCGTCGTTTGAATGATGTTCGTGCAAGAGAACAGCGCGTTCGCGAGCACGTAATCGTCGTAGCTGCCGGTCCATGGCATCTGCTGGCTCGGTGCGTACCAGCTGCCACCGGTGAGCGCGGGGCCGGCTTGGACGAACGAGTTACTCGCCGGCTGACTATTGAGACTTGTGATGTTCATTGTTGTGGCAAAAAGCAGCACGCCAGCGCCATCACGAACGCTCGCACCGTATTGCCCCGGCGATGTCACCCCAGCCTGCTGGCTTGAGCAGAACCACTTGATTGTCATGAACTGATTCCACGCAGCTCCGTGCGCTGAAAACGGCCAGGCTTTGAGGCGAAAGCCGGTCCAGTTTCCCGGGCCGCCCTTCACCGAGAAGTTCCCGACCATCATGTAATCGGCCGCATTCAGGAAAACCAGGGGGCGCTCATATGTCGTGATCGCCGCCGGGAAGTTTATGTCTGCCCACTGAATGAATGCGGGCGACTGCTGCCCGAACTGGAACTGCCCGCTATAGCGAACCGTTAACGCACGGTTCACAGAGTCGATCTGCGTCAGGATGCTGTTGTTTCGCGTCCTGATGCCGTATGTCCCTGCGCCCCCCGCAGACTCCGCACCGCGAGACAGGATCATCACCTGCCATGTCGCGGTCTGGGGCTGCCGGAGCTGTAGGCTCCCCGTCGAGTACCAGGCGGCGGGCGAATACGTGTACTCGCCACGGTCTTCGAGCGAGTCAACGACAACGAACGATTCGGCATGAATCTCCGGGATCGAAAAGTACTGATCGAAGGCGCCATTGCCGGTGACCGTCATCATCTTGAGTGAACGGATCGGCGTGACTGTCGTGTCGAGCGTGACGACCCCGGAAGCATCGCGCGTCCGGAGCCCGTATTGAGCCGCCATCAGGTCATCCTCCCCACTGCCGTCCGCTCGATGCCGTTGATGTCGTAGACGTACAACCCACCGTTGTTCAGCAGCGTCGAGCCGTTTGCGTCTTGGCCGCGCAGGATGAACGTGCCGGCAGCGAAGTTGATTTCCAGCAGCGGAAGGCCTTGCGAGTTCACTGCAGCGGAGCGAATCGTCATACCGGCAACAATTTGCTGGATAAAGGCCGTGCTGATGATTGCAGTGTTGATGAAGACCTGGCCGCCCTGAACAACGAATGGCAGGGTAAGTGCTCCGGTCGACTCATCGACGATCGCGAACCGCTGCGCGAACGCGAGAATCTCCGATGTTTCCCCATTCGCACCCAGCGCCAGGCCTGCCATCACCGTCCTTCCGCCAGAGACTTTGCCGTCAACGCCGACCACTGCCTGACTGACCTGTTGCACCGATGCACTGAGCTGATTGGCAGACTGGGCAGCATCCTGGCCGACTTGATTGATCGAAGCCTCCAGCGTTTCGGATTTCCGCGCCAGCGCTTCATTCGTGCCGGCTTGTACGCGCACCTCCGATGCGAACGCAGCCKTGGCAGTCTGGGCAGCATCCTGGCCGACTTGATTGATCGAAGCCTCCAGCGTTTCGGATTTCCGCGCCAGCGCTTCATTCGTGCCGGCTTGTACGCGCACCTCCGATGCGAACGCAGCCGTGGACTGCCACGACTCGATCGCGCCGCGCAGATCACCATCTCCGTCGTCGTCGCGACCGATGGTGTGCACTGCTTGGACTGTGGTGCGTAGTGAGCCGATCGATTCCGCGGCATCCGACTGGGCTTGCTCGACGCTCTGGATCTTCACTGCGTTGTCGTGGATCGCGGCCTCGCTCGTCTCGATACGCTGAGTCAGTGCGTGATCCATGTCAGCCAGTGCGGCAAGCTCAGTACCCACCGCCGCGGCACTGTCGTCGAACTCCGACTGCAGCAGATCAAGCCTCGATGCCGTGGCCTGCTGGTCGTTCGCAACGACTTGCTCAAGCGTGGTGATTCCAGCCTTGTTGCCGGCAACCTCGGCGTCGAGGCTCGTCAGATGCGTTGCCACCGCCTCGTTCTTGCCTGCTTGCACGCGCACCTCGTCAGCGAAGCGCGCCGTGGACTTCCAAGAGTCGATCGCGTCAGCAAGGTCGCCCTCCCCGTCGTCATCGCGCCGTGACGCCTGCAGCGCGTTGAGCTGGCTGGCCGAGGCAGTGACCTTGCCATCCAGCTCGGTGATCGCCGCCTCGTGCCGCTGAACCTGAAACGCGAGCGCGTCGACTGTTTCCGTGATGGTGCCGACATCCGACCAGTACTGCGGATCTGGCGGCGCGGCGCCAGCGGGGACCGCAGCGCGAGCCTGGAACAGGCGCTGGCCAACCCTGACCACCTCGCCCATGGCGTAGGCCTTGGAGTCGTCGTACGCGAGCGCATCGGTCAACTCGTCGATACGGTCGTACAGCTCTTGCTTTGCGTCCTCGATTCGGCCGTTGACCGATTCAGGGCCGTCTCCGGAGATCTTCTCGATCTCCTCGCGCAACGACTGGTACAGCGCGCTTTCGCCGATCTGGCCCTTGAAGTACTCCTCGTATTCAGCCTGGTTGCTGCTGACTTGGCCGTTCACGCCGACGCCAGCCGGGAACCACGGCCCAATGTTGCCGGAACGATCGACCAGGCGCGCCCAATAGAAGAACGAGGCGCCCGGCACCAAGCCGTGAAGTTCGTGCTCTGCTTGCGGGTATGAGTAGTCGCCGAGCTTGAGCGCGTCGTCCCGGCTCGTCGTCGCGCTCTGCCAGATTTCTGTCCGCTGCGTGTCCTCGGCACCTGGCGGGAAGCCCCAGTTTAGCCGTGTCCCATACACCAGCGGTTTGGCAGTCAGGAATGCAACTGCCGGCGGCACACCCTCCTTGCCTTTGAGCTCCGTGAGCATCGAACTGCGCCAGATCGACGTGATGTCGAAAGCGCTCACGGCGCGAACGCGGGCGAGATAGGCACCAGCGTAGATGCCGACGACGTCGACGCTGGTGGCGCCGGTACGCTGCAGGCGGATCCAGTTGCCGTTGTCTTTGCGCCATTCGACGTCGTATGCGACAGCCGCCTCAACTGCCGGCCAGGCGATAGTCATCGTGCTGACTGCAATGCCCTGGTCGACCGCATGAGCGGAGGCCAGAGAAACGCTCGCCGGCGGCGGTACCGTGGTCACAGGGATCACGCTGATCGGGCGCTCGTCTAGCTTGGCGCCGGTGTCGATTGCCGCGAACTTGCTCGGATTGAACTCGAGCGCAGTGATCTCGAACTGGCCCTCTGTCGTGCGCGTGCGCTTGAGCACGCGGAACAGCTGAACGGCCAGGTCATCGTAGTCGATCGCCCACTGCAGTTCTGGCTCGGGCTGGAGCGCGTAGGCAGTGGTCACGGTCACCGACCTGCCCGCCACCGATTCGACAGTGCGGCCCTGGGCGGTGCCGTTGGGCAGGTTTACGATCAGCCGGTCACCGGGTTTGATCGGTGTGTCGCGGTCGAGCGTGATCACGCGGCCTGCTGCAGCCGAGATCCGCCCGCCGTTCGGCCTGCCGGCAACGAGCTCGTCAGCGACCGGGATGACGTAGCCCGGCAGCACGTTCGCACCTTCCATGCCGGTCTTGAAGGTGACGGTCCGATCCTGGTTGTTGCTGATCAGCGCCCATTTCCCCCGGCGCTGGGCCTCGCTTGCGCGGGTGCAGCCGATGGTCGAGATCTCAATCGGGCGGTCGCGGTACCGACGCTGTAGGGCCAGGTCGGTGACCGGGATGACGTCCGTGTCGTAGTTGTTGGCCGGGTTGTCGTAACTAACCAAGGCACGGCTGTAGTGGGTGGTGCGCTCGGCGCCGCCATAGACGAAGTCGCCGTCGATCACGTTCGCGCGAGTGAACACGTAGTCGATGTCCTGCGCGCGGGGCATGTCGGCCTGCATGAACAGTTGGCCCTGGGCCCAGTAGGTCATGCCGCGGTAGATGGCAGACAAGTCGCGCAGCAACGTCCAAGCCTCAGTCCGGCCCTGCAGGTTGATGTCGCACAGGTACCGCGGCTCCATGCCGCCTACGCCGTCCGGGACGAGTTGGTCGCAGTACTGGGCGATGCGGTACATCTCCCACTTGTCGACCATCCACGACTGGATGCGCTTGCCCAGGCCGAAGCGGTCTTCGACACAAAGGCCGTAGGTGGCCCACACCGGGTTGTTCGTCCAGGCCTGCTTGAACGTACCGTCCCACACGCTGGTATAGGTCCTGGCCACCGGGTCATAGTTGGTCGGCACTGGCCAGCGCCGCGCTTTACAGTCGACGGTAACGGTAGGGATGTTCTGGAACTGCTGGGCGTCGAACTCGATGTAGAGCAGCGCAGTGTTCGGATAGCGCAGCTTCTGGTCGATGATATCGGTGTAGCCGGCGACGGTCATCGTGTCGGCGATCGTGCCGCTGTTCGCGTTGGGCGTGAGCCGGCGAACGCGGAACATCCAGCCCGACGTCGCTGCTGGCAGATCCACGCGCACGGACCGCTGGTAGCCGCTGGTGGTCTTGCCGTCGACGGCGCCTCGGTGAGCCTCAACGTAGGGTCCGCCGTCGGTGGATACGTCAATTGCGTACTCGATGCGGTAGCCGTTCGTGTTGCTGCCGCTGTCCTGCTGGGCCAGGCGTGGCCACGAGAACCGCACGCGCACCGCGGACAGTTGGGTATTGCTCAGCGAGCGCACGAAGGGGTTGTCGCTGCGCAGCTCGACATTGGTGGTCGTCTCGCTCTCGATCGCCGGGATGCCCTGGATGTAGTCCTGCTCCACGCTGCCGCGGCGCCACTCCCACTTCACACCCGGGAAGTTGATGTTGCCATTGGAGTCGACGATGGGGGTGTTGTCCAGGTAGATGTCCCGGTCAGTCGGGGTGCCTTCGAACTCACCCTCGCCGACCGCGATCAGCATCTTGGCGATGTTCGTGGATTGCAGGCTGTCCGGCGCCTCTACGGGGGATTTCGGCTTGCTGCTGCCGCCTTTGGCGCCAGCGATATCAGGGATAAGTGCTGAGCCCATATTTCCTCCAGGCGCAAAAAAGCCCGCTACTCGCGGGCTTCGAACTAGTTGGTGATATTTATTTTGACCGCTGACTCTGGCACTCCATAACTAGAAGCAAGACGCGCCGTCGCCTCTTTTAGGCTAATAAACCCAGAAAACTCTGGCTCTTTTAGATAATGGCTCGCCTCTACCAGTGACCACACATCATCATTGACATCTGCATAATGTTTAAACCCAGACTTTGAGTACTTCATGCCCTCTTTAAAGTCACGCTGACTACCTGTTACCTGCCAGAAACCATGCAGAGTCAATGAAGAGCCAGGGCTTTGTAGTTTAACTATCATCTCATTAACCCTGGCAAGCCACTTGAATCGACTGGGCCTGCCATTGTAGTGATCCCATTCAACTAAAAGGATATAGGAAAAGTCTCTATCTTCCGGCACGAAGTCCAGCTTAAAAGTCCCCGACTTGATGTAGGAGTCAGGAAATAGTCCATCATCAATTACAATTAGCGCTCGCATATCACCTCCCGTGTGAAGGGAGCAAGATACCTAGCTTTTGTCTTCCGCGTAAATCGACGCAGAGATAATCGCCCCGCCCCACCGGCGCTTGCCGATGCAGATCGGGACAGGATTGCCGCTTGCGGTTGTGTTCTTCGCGCTGCCGAAGGCGTAGCTCGGCAGGTTCTCCGGGGCAGCGCTTTGCGAGAGCCCTTTGGCCTGGGGGCTGAGCATCTGGATGACACCGCCTAGTGCAAGCGATGCGCCAAGTGAGTGCCCCCAACCCTGCATCCCCGGCACGAAGGATGAAGCAACGAAGATCACGGCCCCGATGATCGTTTGAAGCAGGCCACCACGCTTGCTTCCACCGATCACCGGGACAATGCGTAACTCTTGAGTGCCGCGGCGCCCCAGATCATCGGGTCCGACGTTTTTCCGGTTACGGAAGACAGCAAAGCGAATTCCGAGGCTATCCAGGCGCTTGATCTCCTCCAGAAAGCCAGGGAGCGTGGCGCGCAACGCCTTGAATACCTCCCACCCTTCGCCGCTATCGAGCAGGCGGCGATGGATGCGCCCGAACTTCTGGGCGAGCGAGCCGGAAAGCATGATTGTCGTCATCGGGGCGTAGTGCACTACCGTTGCTGCCATTTGATTTCTCCACGCATAAAAAAGCCGCCCGTAGGCGGCTAATGAATAGTGCTGGCTCAAAGGCAGGATTTGACCGCACCCTCGATCGCTGAACGCCCGACACCAGGCATCCATGGCACTCGTTGATAGAACACAACCGAACTCCCTGCTTCGGCCTTGGAGACCTCAAGCAACTCGTCGGTAAGATTCACTGCAGCAATGACAAGGCGGTATCCATTCTGAGTTTCAGACATGGTTGCTTCTGATCGAGCGTCCTGCCATTGAGGGAAGACGCAGAGCGCGTACTCTCGGGGCGATTTCTTTGTCACGGCCTTGGTCGTGGGAGAATTTCTTTTCAGGTCGCTTGGCGATACACACCCCGCCAAAATCGCCAGCCCCAAAGCGCAAATCAAAACTCGCATGTGATCCCTCCTTGATGATGGCGGGAATCTACCATACCTCAATCACAGTTGCGGTTTCTGGAGCACCTGAACGCCTTCTCGGGTCGAAGAGTGATTTTCATACGAGGCCATTGTAATGAGGCAGTTCGCAAGCAGCTTCATAGCATGCTGAGAAAACGGATTTTTCTTATTGGTGCATCCAACCGACGTATACAGCTGGGTAGCCTCTCGACCTAATATTCGGCCGAGCTTGAGAGGGTCACCATACTCAACGATGCTATAGCGCTCGTTTTTAAACGGCGGACCATCAGAATGAAACACAGGGCTACCATTGAAGGAATAGGCCTTGACGTTTGCCCTATTGAGGGAAACATGGATCGCGATACCGCCCCCCAAGGAATGACCCACAACTGTTATTTCTCTTGGGGAATATAAGTCCCGCACCTGGTCAAAAACAGCCAGCGCATAACCATTCTGTCGCTGGAAAATAGGGTTATTTCCACTTTTAAAGTCGGCCAGGGAATCTGTACCGCGGAATGCGAGAATATAATTTTCCTGATCGTTTTCTTTATACAGAGATGCGAAGAAGCCCATTCTCTTCTCTTCGAAATCTCTCACCCAACGGTAGCGGCCTGAGACATCGAATTGATCTGCGTCTTTATAGACATTGTAAGCAAGCTGTGCTGGCCCCACGGAGTGGCTAGCCAAACTTCGGATTTGATCACTCCAACCTGATGAGTGATCACGGCCAGCCTGCTTCACTTGCGACGAGTTGGTGCATCCCACAAGAGAGGCCAGGATGACCAATAGCACACTCGCGATCCCTTTTTTAAACATTGGCATGCCCTCCCTGAGCCATAGTGAATCATGGATCAGGTATAGCAGTACTTACCACCCTGTCCACCCATCCAGCGTGGATGCAAAGCCAGTAACCAACCCGGCGGCGGCCGTAGTAGCGTTGTGCCTCTTGCAAGGAGGCACCATGACCAGCGACCAACAGCCAAAATGGCAATATCAGATCGGTCCCGGACCAGATCTCACGCGAGAAATCGGGCAGATCATTGTCAACTACTCAGAGTGCGAGCGCTCTATATTCGACATCTTCAGAAATATCATGAGCCTCAGCGACCACGATGCATACCTGCTCGTGCGTCACGCGAATGTCAACGCAGAGAAAATGCTAGCCGTGATCAAGACAGAGATAGCCAGAGTCAAGCCTGCAGTCTTGGTGGAGCCCATCAAAGAAGCGCTGGACGCATTCAAGTCTGCGATTGAACACCGAAACATTGTCGCTCATTGGCAATGGGCCGTGACCGAAGGCGATACCGGATTAGCGTTTAACGCTATCAAGTCCAAACCCAACGAGCGCCAGGCTGGCAAACCGTTCGAACTGTCCGAGCTAAAGGCGACCGCCTGGAAGCTTGCAAAAGCTGCAACACTCCTGGCGAATGCCGCAATCATGATGTTCACCCGCAAGCCTGCATCGCTGTCTCAGGGAGCTTGGGCTCCAAACGGCTACTCTAATCGGACCGTTTTGGACGAATGGATGATTGAAGTCGCTTTGGCTCGCATCCAGGAGCAGCTTCAGAATGTGGAGGATCAGATCCTGCAAGATGCTCAGCCATCATCTTGATAAAGAGAGTTTCGAGAGCCCTCTCATCAAGATATGAGTTGAGATCTATAGAGCAGTCAACCCTCAGATAATCGAGGTACGCCATGCCAGTACGGATCACGCACTCCGAAAGTCTCCATGTGGTCGCCATTGGCATGCTTGCTCCCTTGTGCTCATTTGGAGTCTCGATGACGCAACACCAGGCGCGTCCGATCGAGCCAAGGCCCGCCGAACACGATGATTTCCGATGACCTGCCGTACAGGTGGTGCAGCAGGAAAGGTCCAGGCCCGAAGATCTGCGGGTGCCGCTCTGGCAGTTGCACGTCAGCGCCCAGGTAGATGCCTGCGTGGTTCGGGTGCGCGGTGCGCCCCACGGCCATGACGATCATGTCGCCGCGCTGGGGCTGGCTGACTTGGTAGAAGCCAGCGCCCTCGTAGGCCTGCTCGTACAGGCTCGGCCCGTCAGAGCTCTCCCACCAGCCGTCCTCGCGCGCGTAGATCGGGAACTCAAGTCCCCACTCGCGCCGATACCAGTCGGCGCACACCTGCCAGCAGTCCCACACTCCATGCACGAACGGCCGCCCCAGCAGCGGCGTGTCGCCGGTAGGGGCTATGGTGCGCAGGTCGCCCTCGGGCCACGACAAGATGTGCCACGGCAGGCCGGTGGCTTCGCACATCGCCAGGTCGCGTGGTGACGGCCGGCTCGTCGCATCTGGATGCGAGTGCACGATACCGATCACCTGCCCCTGGTCTTCCGCCTCGGCGAACTGCTCTGGCGCAATCCTGAACTCCTCGGTCGGCTCGCTGGCCACGTTCGCGCATGGAAAGTAGACCTGGCGCCGCCCGACGGCCAGCAGCAACCCGCAACACTCACGCGGGTATTCCGCCGCGGCGTGGTTCTGCACGGCGGCAAGGATGTGTTTTCGCATTTCAGCTCCGGGCAATGAGAGACACGGCGGGGAAACCACCGAAGGGGACAGGGTTGCCGGCCCCGTGCCGGACGATGCAACCGCTATCAAGGCAGCCATTGCACTGGTCCTTTGCAGGATCGTCGGTCGGGTTGCCGTCCATATCGTAGTGAGGACCGGTGTAGCCACAGTTCGGACCGCGGTACCCATTCGTCATCGCCCAGTGGCAAAGCTGGGTCATCTGCCGGCCGATCGTCTCGCCACCAACATCGCCAGGGCTGGCCAGCTCCCACGACACCTGGGTTCCGTTCTCGGAGACCTTCTGGTCGATGAACCAGATCTCGATGCTCTCCTCGTTCGGGGCGGCCTCCGGATTTCCGTCTGGGAAATTGACCGCATCCAGGTACCGCTTCAGCGTGTGCCGAAACGTCAGCTGGAATTCCAGCAGGTCATCGAACGCCAGGCAAAGAGCAGTGATGCGCCCGTTGACGTTGCCAACCGACAGCGTCGGGCGCACAGCGGTACCGTCGGAGTTCGCGCTGATGCCATCGATCTGCATGGGCCAGGCGCTGTACTCCTCGCCCTGCCACCAGATCGACTTTGCCGGCAACTGATCGGCGTCAGCGCCGGCCGCCGCCAGTTCTTCGGGTGTGTGTGGAATGGCGTGCCCGTGGAACCGCAGCACATCGGCGCCGAAGTCCGAACCGTCTAGTTCGAACAGCAGCACCTCGCTACCTGGCTCCAAGAGCTGGATATCTCGAATGAATGACATGGATGGTCCTTACGGGTGGTTCGCCCGCTGGAAGGTGGCAGTCACCTTGAACCGCCCTCCGCCCACCGGCGTGGGCTTGGGATCGATGCAGGTGAACAGCCCCAGGTCGCCGAGCGGTGTGGTCCAGAGGAACGCCTTGGCGCCGGCATGCCGGTCGAAAAATTCCATGACCTGTCGCACCGTAGCCTTGGTGCCGGTCACCGTGACCGGATAGCTGTCTTCCTTGTTGTTGGGGCCGTCGCCGACAACCTGCCGGTACCCGCCACCGAACCGCGATTCGAGCACCCGGTACTTGATATCCGGCGTCTCGCCTCTGGAGGTCGACCAACGGAATGCCTCGATAGCCATCAGCCCCTCCGATTCACGTTGCGATAGCTGACACCGCCTGGGCGCCACGAGTCAGCCACAGCTCTTTCGGCCGCGGCTTGCATCTGCTTCTGCATGTTTTGCTGCAGCAGTGCTGGATTGAGCTCGCCGCCCTGCCCGCTGGTGTCCTGAGTGTTGACGCTGACCGATGCGCTCACCTGGATGGAAGTGCCGCTTGTGGACGCACTCGAAATCTGCCGCGGTATCGGCAGTGGCGTCACCAGACCACCGTCGGCATAGCCGCGGTTGTTCAAGGTTTCGAGGTAGCCCAGCATGCCTGGCTGGCTCACAACTTCCCGGCGAAGCACGAACTCACCGGCATGGACGATACCGGCCGGGTCATACTTGCCGCCCTCACCGGTGTAGCCGCCATCCGAAAACGTCGGGGTGTAAGTCATGCCGGATGAAGCGCTACCCAGCCCGTAGTCAAACCCGCCCGAACCAGCAGCACCGGCGGCCCCTGATGCGCCCGTCGAGGCTGCGGCGCCTCCTCCTCCGAACCAGGCGCCCAGCGCAGTGCCAGCGATACTGGACAGCAGCCCCGAGGCCGCTTGCCTTGTCGCGATCCGCGCCATGTCAGCAATGATCGACTTGGTGAAGTCGGCGAAGGAGAACTTGCCGGTCATGGCGAAATTCACAACCGCGTCCTCCATGCTGCTGAAGGCGCTGGTGAACAGTGACTTCGTCTGCCCAGCGACATCCCGGGCCTGGTCCAGGTAGTTCTGGAAGGCCGAGGATGCTCCTTTGCGCCAGTCGCCCTGCGCAGCCGTCATAGCGTCGTAGTTGGCGATGGTGGTTTCCTGCAGGTCACGCTCGGTCTTGTTGAGGCTGGCCAGCTTCTGGTTGTACTCATCAACGCTCATGCCGCGGGAGCCATCGCCATACTGGTTGGCCAGGTCCAGGCGCTGCTGATTCATGCGATCGACGATGCCGTTCTGCTGGTCCTGCAGGCCGCGCTGGCGATCGCCCAGCCCAAGGCCGTCGGCGGCACGCTGCCCTTGCAACTGCAGCGCCTTGACCTGCTGGCCGAGCGCGTCGGTGTAGGTCTGGACTGCCCTGGCCTGCTTGGCAAGCCTGCCCTGCTCATTGGTCGCCAGCACGGACAGCTCGGCATCAGCATCCTTCTGCGCCTTGACCATGGCGGATCGTGCGTCGGCAATCTTCTGGTCGAGCTGAATGCGCTGCTGGGCGCTGGTGCTGCTCCGGCCCTTGGCTTCCTCCAGCGTCCTGATCTCTGCCTCGTAGGCGTTGGTGACCTCGGCCTTCTCCTGCTCGATCATTGCGATACGCTGGGCGGCGTACGACTCCTGGGAGATCAGGCCCGCCTTCTGCGCTGCATCCAGTTCCTTCTGGTGGTTCTTGTATTCGGCAAGGACGGCGTTCAGAGCGTTCTTCTGGTCGTTGACGCCAGAGAGGTCGACCGATGCAGTCCGGCCAGCAGGATCCTTGAATTGCTGGGCGATGTGAGCCTCGGCTCGTGCGATCCGCTCCGGTTTCAGTCGCTCGTCGTTGGGGTTCTTTTCCCTGATGTCGTCGAGTGACTTGCGGTACTCCTTGAGCTTGTCGGCGCGCTTTTCCGCATTTGTCCATGCGGACTTCTCCAAGGCATCAACCTTGCCGATGGCAACAATCGCCGCCTGCTGCTGTTGAGCATCCAGCGCGCGAGCGCTTGCGATCGCAGCAAGCGTGTCCCGCTGCTGGATAAGCCCCTTCAACTCAAGGTTGGCGTTGGTCAGCTTCTTCTGCGCATCCGTGTCGTCCTTGTCGGCATTCACGGCGCTCTGTGCCGCAGCTGCTTGGCGCTGAAGGTCGACGATGCGGCTGGCAATATCCTGATCCCGGCCAACATCCTTGAGCGCGTCTGCAGTGGCGGACACCTCACCTTTCAGCGCTTTCCATCCGCGCTCCCAGATGGAGAGGTTCTCGGTGACCTCCTTGCTACGGTTCTTGATGGTGTCGACGTAGGTATCGGTGAGCAGCTTGGCCGCTCCGATGGTGTCTCCCTGCTCCTTCAGCGCAACGATCTGAGAGTAGGTCGTTGCGGTCAGAAAGTTGTACTGCTCGTTGAGATCCTTGGCCGCCGCCACCGGATCCTTGCCGATCTTCACGAACTCGGCCACGGTCTCCTCAACCGCCTTGCCGGTCGCCGAGCGCCACTCCAGAGCGGCTTCGGTGATCTCGACGAAACTGGCCGAGGCCACCTTGCCGCTATTCGCCAGCTGGGTGAGCACTTCTGCAGCAGCACCAGTGGTGCCCACCGTAGCAGACACCTGTCGCGCCATGCCGGACAGCTGATCAGCTGTAGTGCCTGCCGCATTGCCGGTCAGGATCAGCGCCTTCTGGAAGCCAACGGCCTCCTCGCTGCCCGAGTAGTAGGCGTACCCGAGCACACCCGCCGCCGCGGCGGCGACAGTGAACGGATTCACCAAACCCAGGACGTAGCCGCCGAGCGCCTGGATGGCAGGGCCCACACCACCGAACATGTCCTTAAGCTGGCCGCCCTGTTGCAGCAGCACCTGAAGCGGGGCCTGACCGCCCTGCAGGGACACCACGATATCGGTGAACTGCGCCGGCACGCCGCGCAATGCAGCAGCCGTCGCCTTTGCCGTCATGCCGGTCTTGTTGAGCGCGGTATCGGCGCCACCCAGGGCCGTGCGGGCCTGGTCGATCTTCGTCTGGTACTCGCCGAACGTCTCCGCATCGAGCGCCCCGCTGGAGCGAAAGCCCTTCAGCTTCTGCTCCATTTGGTCCAGTCGGCTCATCGCAGCGACGGTCGGATCTATCTTGCCCAACAGTTCCTCAAGGGCCTGACCTTCGTCTCTGTGGGCGCCTGCCGCCTTCTTCGCAGCATCAGTCAGGCGTTCTTCGGTGGCGAGGATGGCCTGAGCGCGACTGTTGATCGCCGCCTGGCGGTTGGCATTGTCCGAAAGGACGGCGTTAGCCTGAGCGGTGACTTCCGCCGTTTGTGCGGTCGCACGGTTCAGGGTCTGGACGTGCTCGCTGGCTTCCAGAGAAGCCCTGGCCACAGCCAGAATCCGGGCCTGTTGCTCGTCAGCGGACTCCGCAGCCCGCCGTCCGGCCTGAGCGCCAGCATCAGTAGCAGTCGCCAACGTCTCCTGAACCTTTCCCGCCTGCGCAGCTTCAGTCCGAAAGGCGGTCATGTTCGCCGCGGCGCTGCTGAATGCCGTGGATGCGCTGGTAACAGCACGCCCCACGGTGGCCATCTGCTGCGCCAGCTCCGACTGCTTGGCGTTGAGCGATTGCAGTTCCTGCACGATCTGACGGGTGTCACCCTGCAGGCTGCCCAAAGCAGACTCCCAGGCCCTCCCCGTCTTGCCCGCTGACTCTTCGCTGCGCTTGCCAGCGTCAGTCAGTTGATCGAGGTTGTCCTTGGCCTCGACGGCATCCCCGGAATCGATCTGCAGGCCGAGAGATGCAATGGTGGTCATGATCTACTCCAAGGATTCGGCCATGACGGCCAGGGCCTCGACCTCCATCACGCGGAGATCGGGGAAAATGTCAGTGAGGTCGCGGCGCTTGATGCCGAGCATTGCAGCTGTGGAGGGAATGGCGGTGTAGTCGAGGCCCGAAGGACCGCCGGGCCCCAGACGCCACTGGGTACCCATGGCATCGAACAGGCGGAAGGCTGGCCAAGCGTCAGGCCAGACCTCCACCTCTTCCTCCTCGATGTCATCCGGGATCAGGCCCAGAGCCGCCAGTTGCTCGGCGGACGGGCCTCGCTCGTAGCAGGCCCTGGCCGCCGCCCTCAGTTTCCCAGGCGGGCCGGGTTGTAGGCTGCCTGGAAAGCGTCGATCACCGCCTTCGGGGCGCCGGTGCAGGTGCGCACCAGATCGACGATCGCCTCCTGGCTGAACTCATCCTCCAGATCCCAGCCGGTGACGATTTCACCCAGTTGCTCAGCCTGCAGGGCGATCTCACCGGCGGTGACCTCCTCCCAGGAAGCCCCGTCCCTCTTCGTCTGTTCCGCCCAGGTATCGCGGGCTTTGTTCCAGCGATCGAACAGGGCAGCCAAGGCCACCCGGTCCATGTAGCGGAACTGAAAGTTCACAGGTACCGACTCGGCACCGATGCGCGGCACCTGCACCTCGGCGGAGAAGGTCGGGTTCTGGGCAATCTTGATCTTTGCCATGAGGGCTCCTTAGCCAGCCAGGTAGCGCAGTGGGCGGCCCGACAGGCCGACGCTGATGGTGCGGGTCATGACGTTGTTCCGCTCCATGGTTGGGGTGGTCGTGATGCTGACGTAGCCTGGGTAGAGGATCTGGTCACCGTTGCGCAGCTTCAGGCGCACCACGGTCAGTTCCTTCGACTCGTCGAAGTCCTCTGATCCTCGACGACGATCGCCAGGCTCAGCGGGTTGCGGTTGGTCGGGAACTGCCGGTCGTCATCATCTTCCAGGTAGCCGATGGTCGCGAACTGCTGCTCACCGCCAGACGGGGTGAAGCCGGTTACCTTGGAGATCTGCACCCAGTCGGTGACCGGGATCACAGAGCCCAGGCCAGCGCCTGGGGTGTAAATCTCGGTACCCAGTCGGTGACCGGGATCACAGAGCCCAGGCCAGCGCCTGGGGTGTAAATCTCGGTATTGGAGGTGCTGATGCTGCCCAGGCCGAAGCTGTCGGCCAGTGAATTGACCACGCGCGCCGCTCGGTCGGTGAGCTTGGCCCAGCCGGAGTCGATCAGAACGACGCTTTGCGCAGTCAAGCTGTGGCCTACAGCGCTCAGGACTGGGGGAGCAGCATTGGTGATTGCGGTGAAGGGGACAGCGGCCCCCAGGGTCGCGGCGATCTCAACGATAGCGCCGTTCGGCAGCGGGAAGCGTGCGGCCATGGTGTTTTCCTCTTGGGTAGAAACGAAAAAGCCCGCACGCGGCGGGTTTCATCTGATATCTGACGGGGTTAGCGGCGATACAGTAGACCGCCTGGGTGGAGTTCTTTGCGGATCACGTCACGCACAGTTTCGAAAGTGCCGATCTTGGAGCGCAGCTCCAGGCCAATGCCGCTTTCAGCAGTCTGGCTGTTGAGCGGCCTCAGGGTCTCAGAGGCATTACCCTTCTCGATGGCGCACTCCATGTCGGCCTGAGTCTGACCATCTTTGGTCTCTCCGCGGGCAGGGTCGATGCCAAGGCCAATGCCAGTGCAGACGTATTGGTCATGGGAGTTCTTGGCCGTCGTCACCGCGAACTTCTCGGCGCCCACCAGGCACTGGGAGAGAATCGCTGTCCCTCCAGGCTTCCAGTCCGTCAGCGCATCACTCAGTGCATCTTCACCCCCATCGCTGCGGTAAATCGCTTTCTCCAGCACGCCAATGCGCCCCGCCAAAGCATCATCCGCTAATGCGCGGGCGCTGGCTTCGTCAATGATCTGCGCTTTGGCTGCGAACTGATCAACGAAGGCCTGGTTGATGAAGACCTGGTCACCCGCAACCACGAACGACTCAGCGGCTGGTTCATGTGCTGTCGAGCAGCTGATGCGCGCCATGACGTTGCCATTATGGGTAATGGTCATACCGTCGCCATTAATGGTGATGCTCGAGCCGGACCGCAACGAGGTTCGGGCCAGGACCTCCTGCTCAGTCTCGAGACGCCGGTACGTCAGCGTGGTGCGGATATCCGAGCCGTCGCGGTCAAACGAGATGTCCTCGGTCGATAGCTCAGCACTTTCACGATGTTCGGCGGGGATGCTCATCAGTTGCTCGCCAATGAACTTGTAATGCTCGATCGCGCTGACAGGCAGGTCGTTTTCCGGCCACCTGCCTGCCGTAACGGTGATCAGCTGGGGTTCGCTAGGCAGTGACCCGGCACCGACACTTTCTCCATTGATCTCGATCGAGCCCGCCTTGAAGTCAAGGCGCATGCCCGAGACTCCTGGCACATAGTTGGCACTTTGCATCTGCATACATGCTCTCCATTCAGGCCGCATCTAGGCCAAGGGTCATTTGAAGCTGGTCACGCCAGTATTCGACATGTTGCTCCAGGCATGGCTTCTTGTTGCGCCACCGGGCAAGTTCGCGGCCACTCAGGCTTGCTACCTCCTTGGCATCTTCCAGGGCTCGGCAGGCTCGGTCGAATTTCTGCTTTTCGTCCAGTTCGCCGCGCAGCAAGGCATCGATGTGCAGGTCGCACCAGACGGCAAACTTCAGATCGAGCCATCGAGCAAATGCAACCGCCAGCTTCGGGTGAAGCCATGTGCCGCCGCCACGATCCGAGCGCGCCTTGCTCGTTTCTACAAGTGATCCAGCGTCACATGTAAGCGCTTCGGCAAGCGCATTGAGGTATTCCTTTGTCTCGCACTGCTTCAGCCAGTCAACCGGCCGCTTGCCAAATCGCTTGGCCACATCGGTGGCATTGATCCAGCCATCACTGTTGAAGCGAACAGCTTGGCCTTGGTAGTGAAACGGAATTACATTGCTCTCGATCATCTAAAGCACCTCGTTCATCAGGCGAATAGATACGCAGCCGGGGCGGACGGATGAACGAACATCCACCGTTCGGCTGTACGGGCCTAGGCTGCGTGTTTGGTTAGCCGCCAATAGGGGCCGTTGAAAGATTTACTGGTCCGCTATGCCGCGGTAGGTGAAGCTGGCCGGGACCGTGTAGGTCGCCGACTCGGTGATGGTTGGCCCCTGATCGACCGGCTCGGTGACCATGCCCTCGAAGCCGTTGCGGCTCAGCTCAGAATCAACCCGGAACAAGGCGCTGAGCTCTTCGACCAGCGCTTCGGCAGTCGCCAAGGCGTGGCCTGCCGGGCAGGTGATACTCACCTGGTACAAGCCGGTGTACTCGTAGGCGTCGCCACCGAGGTAGTTGCAGGTGGTGGAGCCCGGCAGTTGGTAAGCCTGCAGATAGGTTTCGCCCTGCCGGGGTGAAAATTCCTGCTCGAAATTGGCGACCCGGATCGGGCGAGCTGAGGCCCAGGCCATCAGCTTGATCTCTATGGCCTGACGGGCTCGTGCATGGCTCATGCTCTTTTTCCTTTAGAATGGGGCCGTGCGGCTAGCTTTAGCGGGCGAAAAGGCTGATTCATCACCGGCCCTGCCGCACGCCTACAAGTGATGATTTCTCTTTGATGGAGAGAAGCCATGCAAGAAGTCTGGAAAGCCATTCCTGGTTATGAGTGCTATTACGAAGTTTCTGATCAAGGCCGTGTTCGCTCGCTAGATCGCCGAACAACCGATCGCCTCGGAAGGCCGTTCGTGCGATATGGCAAGGTGCTCTCGCTCAACACCGAGGCCAAGGGATACAAGAGCATCCGGCTATGCGTTGAAACGAAGCATCGGATTTTCAAAGTTCACCGCCTCGTCGCGTATGCGTTCCTACCTGCTCCCTTGGAAGAGCAGCAGATCAACCACATCAACGGAGTCAAGGACGACAACAGGCCGGAGAACCTCGAATGGGTCACCCCAGAGGAGAACATGCGGCATGCGTTTTCAAGCGGCCTGGGGCGCTCAAGCCTTGGCGAAAAGAACACGAGAGCAATCCTGTGCTCTGATGATGTGCGCAATGTCCGCCAAATGAGCGCCGAAGGTGTTTCATGCGCCGCGATCTCCCGCCATTACCAGGTCAGCGAGGCAACCATCCGACAGATACTCAAAGGCAGGAACTGGGCTCATGTAGCCTAAACGCGATTCGCTGCAACGGCCTTTTCAACAATTTCCTGGAACCTCGAAAGCGTCACTCGGACCATCCCGTGCGGCGCTTGTGTTGAGTGCCCATATTCCAAAGGCACCGCGTAGATTAGATTGTTCACGATGTAGGCCGTCTGGCCGATGGTCAGCGCTTGCACCCGGGTAATGAGCTCGGCAATCGTTTGGCTGCCCGAGGGGTCGATGCGGTCGAGCTCTTCGGTCGCCGGCGAATCGATGGAGAACTGCCAGTTGCCCCGAAACCGTCCGCCGACGTAACCCTGGCCAGCCACCAGGCCATTGGTGGCGAAGTTCTGCTCGCGCTCGGTCTTGGTCAGAGGCTTGGCGTACTTCACGCCCTTGCGCAGCCTGCCGGCCTTGGTGAAGTTGTCCTGGTTCAGGTTGATCAGGGTGTTGCGGATCGCGACCTTGAAGTCGTAGTCATCCGCGGCTTTGTTGGCCTTGGTCCGGTAGGCCACGTTGGCAGCCCAGATCTCCGGGTTGCCTACCGGCGACATGCGGATAACGCTGCTGCCAATCTCGATCACGATCTCGCGAAAGGTAGCGTCCAGGGCTTGCTCTGCCTGTTCGGCGAATGCCCGGATAGCCTCGGCGAAACCGCCCTGCTGCCCACCGTATCGCTGGGTCATGTGTGAGCCGCGCGCCATATCACTTTCTCAGTTGGATAGTAAAAGTCGCCTGGGCCGGATCCTCGGACACATTGAGCGCACGGTAGCCACTCACCTGGTCGCCGATCTTGGGCGTAGCCACAATGTCGGTGACAGCTCCGGCCTGCCCCTCGAACAGTTCGTTCTGGAGCACCAACAGCTTCACGTCCTCGATTTGGATCCGTGAGCCGTCGATTTCCTTGGCCAGGTAGCTACCGAACACACCGCGGCCCGTGTAGTAGGTGGTCGACGCCGGCACCGTGCCGCCGATCTCGGGGTCGTACCCACCTTTAACGGTGCGAGACCCAGCCACAGGCTTCACCGTATCGGCCAAGCCTTCAGGGTCATCGAACGCCTCCGCCAAGTCGGCCTGGATTTCTTCGCGCATGCCCATGAGTTAGGTCCTCCTGAGCATCACGGTGCCAGAACGACGGATCCATGGTGCGATGAGGTCGATGGCGAAGTTCTCGCCTGCAGAGCGATCAACGGAGCCAGCGACATAGGTTTTGCTGGTCGAAGTTCCAGCCTGGGCGGACACCGTCTTGCTCTGCACTTCGCGCTGGGTGTCCTTGTAGAGCTGGCCGGCCGCAGCCAGCTTGGCCACCTGCGCGCCGGCACTGACGATGGCGCCCGGCACCGGACTTGGCACCGTCCGTTTGATCTTGGCCGTCAGCCAGGCGTTGGCCATGGCCACGGCAAGGACCGCATCACCGGCGCCGGCCCAGCCCTGCCCGAGTGCATGGTCGACGTCAGCGACGGTGATGAAATCGGTCATGGCTTATTCCTTCGACGGGATCAGGGCCTGCAGTTCTGGCTTGTTGAGGGCTGGGTCGAAGGTGATGCCCTGGGCCGCCAGCCACTCCTTCAGCTCCGGCACCTTCATCTTGTGAGGGTCGGTCTCGGCGCCACCCTCCTCCTCGATCGCCTTGTCGATCTCGGCCTGGCTGCTGACCGGGGCGTAGCCGTTCGGTGGGTAGGCCGAAGCCTTGTAACCCTCTGCCACCCACTGGGCGACGGTAGGGCCATCCAGGCGTAGACCTTCCTCGATCTCGCTCACGCTGATGCCCTGGCGCTGGTAGGCCTCGCCGATGTGCGGGGCATTCCCCTGCACGGACACCGAGGTCGCGCCGTCGATCACGCCGAAGAACTGATCCAGGCGGCGATAGCAGGTGCCACGCTCGCTGCCCGGGGAGTTGGTGTAGATGACTTTCATGCTGATCTCCTGCGCAGGGCGCCAGGCCGGCACCCCGCATCATGGGGTCAAGGGGTGGCGGTGCCGCTGATGACCGCGGCGAACGGAACCTGCTTGCGGTCGAAGACGCGCTTCCAGTTGGCTGCGGAGGCGTACTGGACGGCGCTCGGGCTCAGGTTGCGGTTCTCGCTACCCTGCCAGCTGAAGCCGGCCGGCTGGAGAATGTAAGTCTTGCGCTCCCACAGGACCTCGGCACCACCGCCGTTGCCGCCATCGGCTTTGCGCTGCATCTCGACCGGCATGTGCGGGTCGCCCTCGCCGTAACCGAAGGCGCCTTGGCCGAAGAACAGCGAGAGGAACTGGCCCGGCGCATAGGTCAGGGCGTCATCCATGAACACCGGCTTGCCCAGGTAGGTGGCCAGGATGATCTTGCCCTGCGAGTCGCGCAGGTACTCGATCATGTCCTGCTTGACCATCTGGTTCATGACGACCGAGTGCACGCCGATGGCGCCGAACATGTCGGCGGCGTCGCCGGCGGTGAAAGCGGCATCTTGGAATGCGTTGGCACTGATCGAGGCGCCGGCGTCCTTCACCATGTCACCACCGTTCTGGGCGATGTTGGCCGCGATGATGCCACGCCCTGCGCCCATCAGGTAACGCTGCCACTGACGGGTCCAGTAGGTGCCGAAGCGGTTACGGATGTGCTGCATCGGCTCGGAGTTGGCCAGTTCAGCAGTCAGGTCGGAGACGCCGTAGCCCTTGTTGAGGTACAGCGTCCGGGCACGCATGCTGCCCTGCTCGGCCTTGCCGACGGCGCCCAGGTCGTCAGGGTCATCGTTGGAGATGTTCGGCGCCTCGTCGGCATCGAGATCCTGCCAGTAGCTGATCTCGGAAGTGCCTTGGCCGTTCTTGGCGATATTGTCCAGGGTGGCCGAGCGGGTGATGATGCCCGACTCGTAGACGGCGGTCTTCTCCGGAGAATTCACCGGCTCCAGAGTGCCGTAGTAGTCGGCAACGAAGATGTCCGACAGTTGAGTAGATGCCATGGGTTAGGTCCCTCGGGTGGCTTGGAGTTTTTTGTAAGCGTCGGGGTTGTCCCGGGCGATCGCAGCGCGCTCGGCCTCGGTGTACTCGCCCCACTTCTTCGTGGCCTTGCCACCGTTGTCGCCGGTCTGCCCGGCACCCTGAGCCCTTGGCCACAGGTGGGTAGCGGTTTCGCGCAGCGATTCCGCCCATTCGAGGGGAGACAGCGGGGTCTTGCCGTCCTTCCCGTACACGACTTCGCCGGCACGGTCGGTGGCAACGGGCTCGCCGTCTTCGCTCAGTTTGAAGGTGCCGCGGGCACGGAGGATGATGTCCTCGGCAGCCTCGGGCAGCGCGCCGGCCTTGATGGCGGCAGCGCGGATGGAGTCAGCCAGCACCTTGTCGCTGTACTTGGCAGCGAAGGCTTCGGCCTTGTCAGCACGTTCGTTGGCGGCCTTGACCTGCTTGTCCAAGTCGGTGCGCAGGCGCTCGGTGCGGCGGCTGATGACCTCGTCCAGCTTGCCCTCGGCGATCAGCTTGGTCTCTTCGTCCTGGCCGGCCTTGGCCAGCAGGCCCTTGACTGCTTCGATGTCCAGGCCGTCGAACTGGCCTTTCAAACTAGCCGCCCCATCAGGTGAAGAGCAACCCTTGTTCAGAGCTATTGTTGCATGAGCTCTGGCGGTAAGTTTAAGCACCCGCAGCCTCAGCACATGCTTCAGAACAAACGCCACTCTGGCGGAGAAAGATGGACAATTTGCTTTCACGTAACGCTTCAGGTCGCGGAAAGCCCTCATCCTATTGCGCCTAGACGTGCTAGTAGGAAACTCCGTATAGAACATCGAAATGAGGTGATGCATCACGATTCTGCTATCCGTCGGGCTCATACCGTTGAGCATCGCCAAGGTCCTTAAAAGCTGTAAATCGCCAACTTACAACCCTGCGGCCTCGAAAGCGAGCGGCTCCAGCTCCTTGAGCTGGTCCAGCGTCAGCGGCTTGAAATTCTTGTCCAGCTGCAGCGCGGCGAAGCGCTCAGCCGTTAGCCCGCCGTCGCGGAAGAGCTTGCCGCGCACAGGCCCCAACGCGGCATCTTGGAAGGCCGCGGGCTGCGTTTTAAGCCACTGGTAGTAGCTGAGGCTTGCCGAAACCTGCCCGCCGCCATCCGCACCCACGGCCGCCCTCGTGGCGCCCTGCCCGAACAGCGTCGACAGCCTGGTGATCGGCGTGATGGTGGTTCGGCAGTGGATGTGGAACGGGGGCACAGGCCCCTTGCCCACCTCAAACTCGCGGCCATCCAAGCTCCGGCATTGCACGCTGGTCTTCCGGTCCAGGGTGGCGACGATGCGATAGCCTGGCACCACCTCGGCGTTCGCCTTGAGCGTTTCCATGCGTGCCGTGGTGGACCCATGCTGGACTGCGGTCTGAACGACTGCTCGGGCGCTTCGGTTCGTGACCGCCAGCACGCCGTCCGTGAAGTTCTGCGCGGCGGTGCCGCGAATGGCCTGGGTGATCTCGGCGTTGGTCTGGCCCTGCACGACCCCCATCCGGATGGCGTTGGTTACCCGGTCCGACTCGGTGCGCGTCCATCCGCTAAGGAAAGGCTTGAGCAACTTCCCGCCATCTACCCCAGCCACCTGCAGGGGCTGCGCGTTGATCGCCGCCCTGAGCAGCGAATCTGCCGGCATGGCCGCATCGATCAGCAGCGCCTTGGCCAGGCTGCGGCCCTCGAATGCGGCCTCGTACTGGGCGATGTCCACCAGGTCGGATTGCATCCGGTCGCTGAAGGCTCTGTAGATCTCCAGCAGTTTGCCCCCTACCCGCCCCAGGAACTCTTCCAGTCGGCTCCGGCCGTAGGTGGTCAGTTCCTTGCGGGTGAGCTGGTCACGTACATGGCTGTCAGCCCGGCGCAGGTAGGTTTCGAACTTCTTGACCTCCCCCGCCTTGAGCCGCTCAAGCAGTACCGAGTGGCGGCTTACCTGCTCCAGCAGCTTTTCGTCCGCTGTTTGCTCCGGTTTCGTCGCCATCTTCGTCGTCCAGGTTTACGCCACCGCCGTGGTCGTCGCCGATCAGTTCGGCCTCTTCGTCGTATGGGCGCTCGGGCAGCTTGCCGGTGGTGAGGTACTGCCAGTAGGTTTCGGCGCTGATCGTGCCGGCCATGACGCTCTTCTGCAGTTCTGCCAGCACCTGGGCGTTGACCTCGGGGATCACAAACTCAGGCTTGACCGTGAAAACCACCTCGTCGGGGTTGAAGCCGGTCCACTCTGCGGCGTACCGCAGGGCCTGCTCGATAGCCTCCGCAGCCGTGATGACGATGCTGTGCAGCGTGGCGTGCTGGTCGTTCTGGCGGGTCTTGCGTGCTTCGCCTGATTCAGTACCGGAGACGTCCATTACCTTGGCGCCTGCCTCAAGAGCCGCGTTCTTCTGGTCCTCCATCGCCGTGCGGACAGCCTGGATGCCGGCGCCTTGGAACTCCAGATATCCGCACGCCCCTTGTGGCCCCAGGTCCCAGGCCGCCGATGGCCCGGTAACGCTCAGCTCCACACTCTCGTCCAGACCGGACACCCAGGGCTGCGGGTGGCTGGTCTGGTGCAGTGCGGTGAAGTAGTCGGCACTGAGCTGGTATGACTTCAACGCAGCTCGTGCCATCGTCAGCAGTGGGATCTCGTCCACGCCAGGAGAGTTGTCGGTGGAGCCACAGTAGATCACCGGGATGTAGTCCAGGCCACGCACCAGGTTGTTGCTGCCATCGACAGTGCCCAGCGGGCGGTCGTCTTCGATCAGCTCCCCAGCCTCGTTGCGCACGCCAGTGCGGCAGACCGCGCCGTCCATGTAGAACTCGCGGTAGACCGTCTCGCACTCGTGGCTGTAGCGATCCTGCTCCTTGCGCCTGAACTCGCGGAAGACGGACAGCACCAGGTCCTGGCGGCCACCTTGGTCGGCGGTGTCCCAGTTGATGGCGTTGCGCACCGCGTAAGTGGCGAAGTACGGCTTGCCCGCGTCATCGATGTTGACCACCAGGGGCACCCGGCCATGGGAAATGGCTTGGCGCACGATCCGCAGGAACAGTTGGGTCAGGCCGAAGCCATCAGCCGTGGCATTGTCCTCCAGGCCCTTCAGTCCCGCGGGTAGCTTCACCTCGGGCATCAGGCGCGAGACCAGGCCCATCATCGAGCGCAGCGAGTCTCGCACCCAGTGCTCGTACTGGGCTCGCGCCGTGTAGTTCTGGTAGAGGTAGGCATTGCCCTGCCCGTCCAGTTTCTCGGCCTCGGTCATGCCGCTCGGCTTAGGCAGGTTGCGCGGGTTGCGCTTGATAGCGCCCTCGCCCTCCAGGGCGTCGTCCATCATCCGCCACTCTTCAATATGAGCGTCGTAGTCTGGGTTGGTCGATTGAACAGGCATTACGCCAAACCTCCGATGCGGCGAGTGCCGGCGGACTGAGTCTTGATCGGG
>NZ_JAVYJH010000033.1:0-57938 GCF_032621685.1 Pseudomonas sp. zfem002
GTCGATGAACAGGTGCAGGCTGCCCCATTCCAGGCCTTCGTCGGCCATGCCGGTCAGCGGCAGGTTGCTCAGCCCGTCATGAACAGGTGCAGGCTGCCCCATTCCAGGCCTTCGTCGGCCATGCCGGTCAGCGGCAGGTTGCTCAGCCCGTCGCTGCGTTCAGCGTGGGTGGAGCGATTGTTGCGTACATAGGCGACATCGAGCAGCCCGGACACGGTAATGCCGTACTCGCGCTCCAGGGTATCGCCGAACAGCCCCCTGAACAGGCTGCCCTCGCCAGGCACTGCTGCCTGGGCAGGCACATCGATCAGGCCTCCAGGGCTGACATCGTACTGATGCCCCTGGCCGTCATCGAAGCGCACGCTGAACAGATCATCGTTCTTCGGGGCCGGCGCTTGCGCGGCATTGCATTCCACAATCGCCAGGGCGGCCAGAACCGCACCAAGCGTTTTCACCTTGATGTTGTGCATCGTGTCGTCTCTTGTTGTTGTTTTCTACGATGGAAAACCGCGGAAATATCCCTTCCCCCGCGGGAACAGCCTTTACAGGGCGGCGAACATCCGGCGGCGCTCCAGGCCACCGGCAGGGTTGTCTTGCCCTATACCGCCCTGCTGATGCTCAGCGCATGGACTCGACGTCAAGCCGCTGGGCAAACCAGTCCGCCACCCAGGCGGTACGCTCGGACGCATGGTTATAGAGGGTGTGTTCACCGTCCTCCCAGACGCGCAAGGTGGCATCGGCGCTATCCGCTGCGTCGAGGAAGGGCTGCAAGTCCTGCGGCTTCACCAGCGGGTCGGCTCCGCCATGCAGCACCAGCAGCGGGCAGGCGATGCGATCGCGCGCCGGATGAAAGCTCATGCGCCTGAAGTTCTCGCTGATGACCGCCTCATCGTCAGTGCCCAGCATGGCACCGGCCTGCTCGACGAACGTGCGGAACGGCAGCAATACCGGCGCTGCCAGACCGCCGTTGACGCAGCAAGCACGAATGCGCGCATCGACCGCCGCCGTGCGGGCAGCCCACAGCCCGCCCACGCTGTTGCCCCAGATACCTGGCGCGCCGAGGGTGCTGTCGCTCGCGATGAAGTCGATGAAGCGGCTGTAGGCAGCCTGCATGTCCACGTCGACGAAAATGCCCTGGTTCAGGCGTGTCTCACCCTGGCCGGGCCCCTCGGCCAGCAGCGTGGCCAAGCCGCGCCGGGCGAGTGCGCGGGCAATCGGCAGATAAGCCACGCCCCAGCCGCTCTGGCCACCGAACACCAGCACCGTGCCGCGCGCCTGCACCGCCTGCGGCCGCACCAGCCAACCGACCAGATGGCTCTGCGCAAACGGCAACTCGACGCGCGCCATACGGCCTTCGGACCATTCACACAACTGCCGTGTCGCTGCCACGAGCTGACCATAGAGGGCTCGTTTGCGAGGGTTGTCGTGATTGAAGGCCATTTGCGCGAACAGCAGATCAGCCAGAGCAGCGCCCTGTGCCTCGGCCGCCGTGACCTTGCAGCCGGCCGCGGCAGCCTCGGCGGCACGCCTGAGCTGCGCCTGCGCCAACGCTTCGGCCACCAGGTCCCAGGCTTCCCCGGCACTGGTACGCCGGAACAGCGATTGGGCATCGGCGAAGTCCATGCCGCAGTCCAGCAGCCGGGTCATCGGCATGGCACGCTGGAAGGCCAGCGTGGCGCCAGAGAGAGACTCGCTCATACGGTTTGCTCCCTGGACGGGTGTGCCGAAGTGCTGTCACTGCCCTCCTCCTCGTTCCAATGCAATTTCAGGCGTAGGTCATCGACCAGGGACGCCAGTTCGTGCAGGTGCGAGACCGAGCCAAAGATGGCGAAATCCGGGCGCCCGATATAGGCCTGGATACCATGCTCCAGCATGAAGCCAGACATTTCCCCATCCAGGTCGACAACGCTGCCAGGTACCTCGTCACCCTTGCCCAGCACCACGATGCGGCAGCCCAGTCGGGCCAGGAACGTTGCTTGGCCGTTGCCCAGGAACGGCCTCGGATCCTGTTGCGCCACCAGCAGGAAACCATGTCCCACCACATCGTCCAGGCGCCCCTCGACACTGCCGCGGCGCACCCGCGACTGCGGTCCCGGCTGGCCGGTGGAAGGTAGCAGCCCACCATCGATCTCGCGGTGTATCACGCCGCTCTCCAGCCGAGGGAAAGCCGGCATCGGCGGCATGCTGCCATTGCGGAACGCTGCGTCGCGCGCAGCGGCTTTCTGCGGATCATCCTCGTTGGTCACCTGGCCGAGGAACAGCGACATCTCCATGATTTTCCGGGCATGCGGGCGACGCTCGGCTTCGTAGCTGTCCAGCAGCGCAGGCGATGCACGGCCGCTGAGCACCAGGTCCAGTTTCCAGGCCAGGTTGATACCGTCGCGCATGCCGGAGCAGGCGCCCTGTCCCATGTAGGGCATCATCGCGTGGGCGGCATCCCCGCCCAGCAGCACACGGTCCTGGCGCCAGCGGTCGGCCATGCGGGTCTGGAAGGTGTAGACCACATTGCGCAGGAACTTGAAGTCCTTCGGGCCAACGCCGTATTTTTCCTCCAGCCAGCGCCATCCCTTCGCCGGGTCTTCCCAATCCTCGATGGTCTCCCCGTCCAGCAGACGCACCTCGAAGCGCGTGCGGCTGTCGCCGATAGGCATGTACATGTGGCCACGCGCCGGGTCACAGAAAATGGTCAGCAGTTTGAAGCGCTCGGCCGCGTCCGACAGGTTCTCCGAGTCGAGGTTCAACCAGCGGTGTTTGTGCCCATAGTCGTTGCGCTCGATACCCAGGACCGTACGCACAAAGCTGTTGGCACCGTCGGCGCCGAGCAGGTAGCGCGCCGTCAGCTGGCGCGGTGCTTCGGCCGCCTGGGCAGTGTTCCTGCCGCTCTGCGTGGGCTGAATGGTGAAGGCCACGCACTCCGCGCCCTGCTGCAGCGCTACTGCTTCCCAGCCGCGAAACAGCTGGACATTGGCCAAGGTTTCAACGCGACCGTGGATGGCATCCTCGATGTCGGGTTGGTAGATGGAATTGTGTGCCGTGTAGCCGCATTGCTTGCCCTTCCAGTGCAGCTCCAGCAGCAACTCGCCTTCGGCGTTGACATAGTGGTAGGTATGCAGCGGCAGCGAATCGCGCATGGCCTGGTCGACATCGCCGCAAGCCTGGACGATGCGCGCCACCTCGCCATCGATATGGGTCAAGCGCGGCAGGCCATACATGCTCGGCCAGCGCTCCACCACGGCCACCTTGTAGCCGGCCTGGCCCAGCAGCGAAGCGGCCACCAGACCGGTGGGACCGTAGCCGATGACAGCCACGTCGTAGTGAGTGCTTGCATCCTGAGTGGAGTTTTGTTGTGGGGACATTATTGTTCTCCTTTTATTGGGCACAGGCGCAACGGGTCACGCCTGGAAGGTGCGACTGGACTCAGGTCGGCCGGACACCATCGAAGGCTGCCTGCAGGACCGCGCGCACGGCTGCTCGGTCCACCGGGCGCGGGTTCCAGTACGGGCGCTGCGTGGCGATGTCGGCAGCGCGCTCAAGGTCGCCCTCGGTCATACCCAGTTCACGTAGCGAGGTTGGCGCGCCATTGTGATGAGCCAGATCCCAGACACCGGCAGCCGCACTGTCCGGCGTCCCCAGGGCCCGTGCCATGTTGCGCATGGCGTCTTCAGCAAAGGGCGCGTTGAAACTCAGCACATAAGGCAGCACCACGGTGTGGGTCTGCGCGTGCGGGAGGTTGAAGCTGCCGCCCAGCGTGTGACACAGCTTGTGGTGCAATGCCATGCCGCCGTGGGCCAGCACGGTGCCGCACAGCCAGGCGCCATAAAGCGCCGAACCTCGCGCGTCGACATCCAGGGGATTGGCGCGGATACCCGGCAACCCCGCCGCCAATGCCCGAATGCCTTCTTGCGCCATCAGGCGCGTGACCGGGTTGCCATTGTTGGCGTAGAGCCCCTCTGCAGCATGCGCGATGGCGTTGATGCCACTGGTAATGGACATCTGCACAGGAAGCGTGAGCGTCAGTTCCGGGTCGTAGATCACGGTCCTGGGCAGGACTTTCGCGTCGGCACCGGTGCGTTTCTCGCCGTCCTGGGTGATGCCATAGATCGGTGTCATCTCGCTGCCGGCATAGGTGGTCGGCACGGCCAGAATCGGCAGACCGCTGTCCAGGGCGATGGCCTTACCCAGGCCGATGGTGGAGCCGCCCCCCATGGCGATGGCGCAGTCAGCACCGCGCTCGCGCGCCACTTCGCGGGCCTCGCGGGCAGTCTCGATGGGCACGTGCATCACGGCACCAGCGAAGATCCCTGCCGAGCGCGTACCCAGGCGCTGCGCTATGGCTTCGGCGCCCTCCCGCTGCTCCGGTGTGCACAGAACCAGGGCGCGCCGGGCTCCCAGCTGGTCCAGTTCGGCTTCAAGTTGACCAAGACTGCCGGCGCCAAATACCACGCGGCCTGGCAGTGCCTGATAGACAAAAGATTGCGACATGACAACTCCACAGTTCAGTAACGCTGGTAATCAACCTGGTGACGGAGGGTGCGCAGCGCGCCCAACTCCTGGCGCACACGCTGATGCTCAGGGTGCGTGGCGTAGCCATCCAATGCTTGCTGGGACTCGAAATCGGCAACCAGTACCACGTCGCAGGCATAGTCCACGGCACTGAGATCGATACCGACCTCGATCTGGCACAAGCCAGGTATACGGCCTCGCAGCCCCTCGAAAGCCTGTTTCACGCGCTCGCGGGCCAGCCTCTGCTCTTCGCCGGATTCGCCGGCGAGGCGCCACATGACGATGTGTCGAATCACGCTTGCACCTCGCCCACGACCGCAGGGTTGAGCACGAAGTCGTACTGCAAGGTGTAGAACGGCACTGATGAGCGCTTGCCGTCTGGCGTCGCGCCAGCCTCGTGGCGAACCCAGTCAGCTACCAGGGTCGAGCGCACACCGAACACCGCATCCGAATCCAGATAGGAACAGCCGTCACGGAACACATGGGTGATCAGCCGCTCGTAGCCAGCTGCCACGATCATGAAATGCAGGTGAGCCGGTCGCCAGGGGTGCCGCCCCAGGGCCTCCAGCAAGCGCCCCACCGGTCCATCGTGGGGAATGGGATAAGGCACCGCGAGGATCGAGCGGAAATGGAAGCGCCCTTCGGCATCCGTACGCAGGCGGGCCCTTGCGCGGTGCTCAGGCGCGTCGGCAGCCATTGGCAATTGCACGTCATAGTGGCCATCCTCGTCCGATTGCCACACATCGATCAGCGCATTGGCCACGGGCTGGCCATCCAGCCCGCGGACCTGGCCACTCACATAGCAGGGTTCACCACAGGCGCCGTTGGCGATGTCCGCCCCCAGTGGCAGTTCGGGTGCGCCCTCGACGAAGAATGGACCGAACACCGTGGACTCGGTACAGGCGGGAGGCTTGGCGTTGTTCTGCGCCGTCACCAGGGTGGAAAGCCCCAGCGTGTCCGAAAGCAGGATGAACTCCTGGCGCTTGTCGTCGGTGATGTGCCCCACTGCGGTCAGGAAGCCGATCGCCTGCTCCCACTCCGCTTCGCTCAGCGTCACTTCGCGAGCGAAAGAGTGCAGGTGCTGTACCAGGCTGGTCATGATGGTCAGCAGCCGCGGCTGCTTGCAGTCGACCATCGCCGCGATCACTGCCTGGGTGATGGTGTCTTCATTGATGTTACGCACGTTGTTATCTCCTGGCGCAGCCGAGTTGTGTGCCATGGAGCGATGTTGACCCATCAAAAGTGGAAGAAAAATGCTTAGAATAGAAATCTTATTTCCACCTAATGGAAAAATACGCCGAGATGGATCGCTGGACGCAAATCGAACTGTTCGTGCAAGTTGCGGAGCTGGGAAGTCTGTCCAGGGCCGCTGAAAAGGTAGGGCTGTCCAACGCCGCAGCCAGCCGCTACCTGAGTGGCCTGGAAGAACGACTGGGGGCCCGCCTGGTGGAGCGCACGACCCGCAGGATGTGGCTGACGGACGCCGGGCGCAGTTACCATCAATCCTGCAGCGCGATGCTGGCCGAGATGGCCGAAGCCGACGCCGCCGTCAATTCGGCAGCGACCAGTCCAAGCGGTGTGCTGCGCGTTACCAGCTCTGTCTCGTTTGCCATGAACCACCTCGCGCCAGCCTTGCCCGAGTTCAGGCGGCGCTATCCCAAGCTTGCCGTGCAGATCATCACCGCCAACCGTTATCCCGGCTTTATCGAGGCGGGTATCGACGTGGCCATACGCACGCGGGAGTACGAAGGGGATTCGGGTATCAGCGTGCGCCGCCTGGCGCAGATGCGCCGTGTGCTGGCCGCCTCGCCGGCGTACCTCGCCGCCCAGGGGCGTCCGAAGCAGCCCGCAGACCTGGCCCATCATCAGATGCTGGTCTACAACCTGGCGAACGACCCCTATGTGTTGCATTTCAAGCGCGCGGAAGACGACTGTGCAGTGGGTATCACCGCGGTGCTCGACGCCAATGAAGGCCAGGTGATACGGGCGGCGGCGCTGGCCGGGTTGGGTATTCTGATCCAGCCTCAGTACATCATTCACGATGACATCGTCGCAGGCCGGCTGATCCCGGTGCTGGGCGAATGGGAGCTGCCACCCTTGACGATCAACATTGCCTACCAGAGCCGCCGCCTGCAGCCGGCCAAGGTCAAGGTGTTCGCAGAGTTCATGGTCGAGCGCTTCGCAAAGCTCGGGCTTGAAAGAAAGTGGGCGTCGTAGGCGCCCCGTACCTTCAGCGCGCTTTCGGGGAAGGCAGTGGCTCAACTGGCCACTGGTCTGGATGAATCGACTCGAACAGCCTCAAGCAGCAACCAGCATGATTTCCCTGGATTTCGACACGCGCTCGAGCAAGCCCGGATGCCGGGTCTCCAGTTCGATCACATCAGCCTGATAACTCAACGCCGGCAATAACTGCTTGCCTTGCTGCAGGAAGTTGGTGATGTCAGCGAATTGTCCGTGGGTGATTCTCGATGCGATTGCGCGATCGCTGCTCAACACCTCAACACGTCGCTGGTTGAGCTCAATCAGATCACGCTCAAGCTGTGCCACGCATTCGCGGCTGTACTTGGCCGCACCGGCTTTCATTTGCACGTGCGCCAGCATCAGCCCAAGGTTGAACAGGCGATCCTGCAGCAACCTGATCTGCGCGAAGCGCTCGACGCTGCTGGCAGCGATGGGCGCATGCTTCTCCAGCACCAGCCGGGTGAACTGGTACTCCTTGTGGAACGCGGCAATGAGCCCCTTGAGGTGCTCGACCTCTCCCAGTTCGCAGAACTGTCGAGCCGTCAGGGTCAGCGCCCGGAACTGGGCTTCGTCCGCCAGAAGGTTTCGCTCCTGGATGTCGCTTACCAGTTGCAGCGTCTCGGCAATGACCTGCGATTGAGCCTGTATTTGTGCACTGATGCCATCCAGCTTCTTGCAGACGATCACAAATCCCGCCGTGGTGACCGCCAGATTCAATCCAGACATGGCCAGGTTGGCTGACTGCAGGCCCTGGAGCACATTCATGCTTTGCTGCACCTGGCCGATGCCGTCCTGGAGCGAGCCGAGGCCTTTGCCCAGGGTGTCCTGGAGCTGCTGGAGACGCTGATGAGTTTCCTGGCTATCTCCCGGGAAGACCAGGTGACCTACGATCTGCCCACCTTTGTCAGTGCCTGCGGCGTACCGCACCACGCCGCCCCAAAGGCGATAAATGCCGTTCTGGATCTTGGCCAGGACATCCGGACGATCGGGTAGCGCACGGATCAATGGATCAGCGTTTACAGGCATGAGCGCAGTTTCTCCTGATAAGCGGCGAGGTCGGCCTCGAACCGTAACTGACGGATCCTGGCAATCTGCAGCACCGCCGGCACAGTGATGCGAAACGCGGGTGATGCCGCCTGGAATATTGTCGCGCCGGTTGCAGCCACCGCGAGTGGCGGCGCCGCCAGGGATATCAGGCGACCACCAATGGCACTCATGGCCGCTGCGGCGCCCCCGGTCGCGGCGATACCGCCGAGGCCACTTGCAGTCGACACCAGCATCTTCACAACCTGTGCGACCTGCCCCGCGAGGGCCGCATAGTCAGAGAAGCTTTTCACACCGGCGTACTTGCTCAATGCCTGGCGCATGACGATCTCTTCGATGGCAAGCACGTCATGCGAGGGCGTGGGCTTTCCATCGAGCTTCTTCGCCACATCGGTGGCCAGTTCCAGGTAACTCACACTGTCCGACCTGAAGATATTGGCGATGCTGTTGCTGCCGAATGCACGGATCTCAGCCTCCAGGACATTGGGTATGGACTGAAGAGAGCCTTTTTTGCGGTGGTTCAGGATTGTGATCTTGACCTTGCTGTCCAGGGCCACCCTGCCCTTGCCGTCATCCGTAATGAGATCCGCCAGGACGTTCAGATCGTCGGATGAAGCCTTCGATAGCAGATCGATCAGTGGCAGGTCGCGCGGAACGACAGTCGCCATGGTTCCCCCTTGCATAGTTGAGCAGCCGTAAACAGCAGGATTCTAGCCAGTGGCCATTACCGTGTCTTGCCTTTGAGCGCAAAGTCATTCGCGGCCATCAAGGCTTGAGCACCCACTCCCCCTGGTTGGTATTGATCACGACTTCCACGACATCGCAGCGGCGATATTCGATGTTGTAGTCATAGGTCACCGTTTTCCCGAACGGCAGGCTGATGGGCTTCTTCGGATTGGCGATGGACTCCGAGCACTGGTTGCGATTGACCGTGACACGGTTGATCACCAGGCCTTCCGCGACGCCAGTGATGTTGACCGTGCGATAGGGTGTCCGGACGGTGCTGTACTGGAACAGTCTCTCGCCGATATTCACTTTCACGGGAGACGACGCTGGCTGCGCAGGTGCCGCCGAAGACGTGCCTTGAGTACCGCTTGCAGGGACGTTCAGCCCCACCAGCCCTGCGGACAGCAGAACATTCGATGCCTTGATGGTTTCAGGCTTGCAGGCGTAATGCCCGGTTTCCTTGCCCAGCGAGTTCATCTGGCTGAAGTAGGCGCTCTGCTTGCCCTCATGCCGTTCGTAGGCCACCGCGACAGCCCCCTCGATATCCGAATCGGTGCCGCGAAGCACGAACGACTCGCGCCCCTCGGCAGTGCGATCCAGGTAAAGCTGCACCCCGCCGCCAGGCGCGTCGAGCTTGATCACGCTGCCACCCTCGTCAGGGTCGTCATCCGGGCCGAGAAACTCGATGTACGCGGTGTCACTGACGTGACTGAGCGTCAGCACATCGCCACTGTCGAGCGTACAGCGCAGGTCGAAGTTGTCATTGGCGTGAGCAGCGGACATGAACCCTGACGCGAGCACTACCGCGGCAACGACTTCTTTCATGATGTTCCTTCCTTGGGGTCAGCGCTGTGCCATTGACGTTCAAGAGCACACAGGCGCGGCAATCATTGTTAAATGGCTATTTGCCATGGTCGCGCAAGTCTACTTCGATTTACTTTTCCCGACACCCGAATACTATAGGGCGCCATCGGCCCCGGCCGGGACTTCCACGTGCGTTCCCGTGCGCATACTTCCAGTCGTTCGCAGTAATCCGAGAAATCATGATCACCATCAAAGAGCTCAATGACTTCACCAGCACTCCGGAATTGACCAGCAGCGTCAACCAGGTGTGGAACCTGATCGGCACGTCCTTCGAGCAGGCCCAGGCCAGCTTGCCGGCGGAACTGGCCATGCAGCGTCGCGAGCTGTCGTTCCATGACGATGTGCGCCTGCTCGGTTACCTGGCCCTGCTGATTGCCGATCTGCCTGGTGACGTGGTGGAAATCGGCGTGTGGAAAGGCAAGTCGCTGATGCTGATGAACGAGGTGTGCAACCGCGAGCGGCGCGTCATTGGCATCGATCCGTTCGCCCTGGAAAAGCAGTTCGAGGAGTTCAGTCACTACAAGGAACAGTTGCTGCCCGACGCCGTGATCATCCGCGGCTTCTCGGAACTGATGGCCGAGCGTTTCTACAACCTCGCACCCAAGGTCGCGCTGCTGCACATCGACGGTGGTCACTTCAGCCGCAACGTGTTGCTGGACTTCCTGCTGTATGCGCCGAGCGTGGTCCCGGGCGGCTTCATCGTGTTCGACGACTACCGCGATTTCCTCCACTCGCCTGAAGTGGGACCGGCGGTGGATCTGCTCAGGGCCACGGGCTTCTTCCAGGGCTTCAACATCCTGGGTGGCGTGCACGGCTTCGAGAGCAGTTACGTTCTGCAGCGCCTGTAGGCGCTACACGTCCGCGCGTCGAAGCACGCCCTGAATCGCGGACACCACCTGCAGCGTCGCCGCTTCGAGGGGCCCTTCGTTGCGGCACAGCACCCAGCCCTGCTCCGCCGCCGCCTGCTCGAACGCCCGGGTGCTCGCCACCTGTTCCTCCAGGCGGTGCATCACGGTACTGCTCAGCCCGCGCGAACGCGCTGTCGCCCTCGCCCAGGAAATCTCTGGGTCGGTCACCACGCCGACATGCAGGTCCGGCACCCGCACCTCGCGCTCCAGGTTCAGGCGCAGAATCTCGGCGAACGGCACCAGCCTCCGAAACGCCGCATCGGAGGGGTACCAGCGATCGATCAGGATGATGCTGTCGGCGGGCTGCCTGGGCAGGACATGCCGGGAAATCCAGGTGCGGCTGTCGGCCAGGCGCTCGCAGACGCCCAGCTCCAGCTCACGGCTGGGATGTCTGACCAGGCGGTTGACCAGGGCCATGGTTTCACCGCGACAGGGATCGCTCTTCTTCTCGCACAGGCGGATCACCTTCTTGCCCTCGGCGCGCAGCGCCCTGGTGACGGCCTCCAGCAAGGTGGTCTTGCCGGTGCCCTTGGGCCCGTCCAGTGATACGAACAGCGGTCGATTCATGCTTCACATAACGCTTGATTGAACACAGGGCCTGCACTCTACCCGGATTTGCGGCAGGAGGCGCCCCGGGTTAGACGACTGGGCTGGCGTTGTGCTATTCAATAGCCCGGCACATTCCCCGTGCCGTCCCCTCTCACTGAAGCGTCCGCCCATGTTGACGATCCGCCAGGCACAACTCGACGCATTGTCGCAAGCGCGCATGGCGCGTTTCGAGGACCGCCTGCACACACTGCTGAGCACGCTCGCGCCAGGCTTGAGCGCGAGCGAAATCAGTGCCGTCAGCACCCGGATCCTGCGCGATGCCCCCACGTTCGGCCTGCACAGCGAAGCCGATATCGCCCGTTTCGGCGAGATTTCCCTGGCCGCCTTCGACCCGTTCCCGCAGGAGCGCTTGCCGGTCCCGGCCCTGGCCATTCTGATGAGCCACGGCCTGGCGCCGCAGCGCAAGCTCGAGCGCTACGCCGCCTGGGCCGCGTCGGCCGGCGAAGCCTCCAGGAGGACCGGCGGTGCCGTTCAGTGACCTGCCCCCCGGCGCGACCGTGCAGCCCTGCCCGCTGGCATCACCCGCGCCGGTGTACTGGGTCGAGATCGAGCTGATCGGCGAAGACGACTCGCCCATCCCCTGGGAAGCCTACGAGCTGCGCCTGCCCGACGGTCAGTGCGTGCCGGGCTTTCTCGATGACCAGGGCTTCGCCCGCTTCGACAACCTGGCGTCCGCGCAGCCCTGCGAAGTGCGCTTCCCCAACCTCGACAAGGACGCCTGGGAAAAGCTGGAAACCCGCGCGGCCAAGGCCTCGTCATGAATCCAGCGGGAGTTGCCTGAATGGCCCTGCGCCACGAAATCGTCCAGGGCGACAGCGTCGCCAGCCTGGCCGCCGAACACGGTTTCTTCCCGGAAACCCTCTGGGACCATCCGGAAAATGCCGAGCTCAAGGCCTTGCGCGCGTCGATGAACGTGCTTGCGCCCGGGGATGTGCTGTATATCCCCGACAAGCGTGAGTCCCACGCCAGTTGCGCGACTGGCCAGCGTCATGTGTTTCGCCGGCGCGCCGTGCCGATGCTGTTCAGCATCCAGTTGCTCGACGGCCGCTCGCCACGGGCCAACCTGCCCTATCGGCTCGAACTCGAGGAACTCACTCTTGAAGGCCAGACCAGCGCCGACGGGCGCATCGAGCGCTATATCCCCAACGCCACCCGGCGTGGCCGGCTGCGGGTCGGCGACGGCGTGGTGGACGCGCTCCTCGACTTCGGCCACATGGACCCGGCGGACCTGGCCGATGGCCTGCGCAAACGCCTGCGCAACCTGGGCTACCGGCCACGGGACGGCGCCGAGGATCCCGACGGTCTGTTCCTGCGCGCCGAGCTGAGTCTGTTCCAGGCCAACGCGGGCCTGCCGGTGACCGGCGAGGACGACGCCGATACCCGCGCCGCCCTGGCGCGCAACCACGACGAAGCGGGGGTCTACCAGAAGGCCGCCGCCCCTCCTGCGCACACACCGGACACGCCCTGATGCCGAGCATTTTCGACCTGCGCGCGGCGGATATCGACGCCACGGACTGCCCCGCGTTCGACCAGGCGCAGATGCAGCAGGCCTGCCAGGCCCGCAACAACACCCTCCAGTACCGGCGTGCCGAGCTGGGCAAGCGCTGGGCCAACGATCTGCAACAGCTGGAATGGGACGCGGATGGTTCCAGGCACCAATTGTTCCCGGACCCGCCCGGGTTGCTGGAGCCGCAGGACGTCATCAATCTGCGTGGCGCGTTGCCCGGCGAATTCCTCCAGCCGATCAACGACAGCGGGTTGACCCTGAACGGGCAGCGGCAGATGGCCCAGGCCCTGCTCGACGCGCTGCCGGCCTACCAGCAGTACCTGCAGGGTCTCGGCATCCCCCAGGGGCAGCAGCGTCTGGCCGATGCCGAGCAACTGACGACGCAGCACGGCTACCCACCGAGCCGCCAGCCGGACAACATCGGCCAGCCGGTATTCAGCATGATTCCCAACGGCGCCAGCAACGTCCTGAGCACCCAGCCGCGCTACTTCCGCATGCTCGCCTGGAACCTGGAGAACTTCACCCGCGATCGTCGCCCGCGCGGCAGCGCCCCGATCGACTCACTGCGCAACCAGGCCCGCGTCGCCCTCGTCACCGAGGCCATGCGCGCCTTCGATGTCGACCTGCTGCTGGTCATGGAAACCGGCTACGACGTCGGTCCGGCGATGAGCGCCATCGCCAACCGCTACGAGGCCCGCTGCGGTGCGCCCACCTACGGCATGCACCCGCTGGTCAGCCCGCCCACCGGCGCCCTGCCCCGCGTGGCCAACGTCTATTCCAGGCACAACCTGAACAAGCGCACCCCGGCCAAGGTACTGGCGCTGCGCACGCTGTTCGAGGTCTATCGGGTCTCGGCGCACGACAGCAATCGGCCGTTGACCAGCGAACACATAGTCAACGGCTGGAGCCTGCTGCGCCAATGCAGCTCGGCCGCGGCCGCGACATTGCTCGAGTTGACGGCCGACGAGCTCGTCGCCACCACCACGTCGCAACGCAAATGTCCCCATCCGCAGATGTTCGCCTGGATCAACAGCCAGATAGGCAGCGTCCCGTTCGTCATGGGCACCCACAGCGATCTGCCCGACCTGCTCTACGGCCTCGGCTCGGACCTGAGCGCGCTGAGCGGGCAGTGGTGCGCGGGGCAGATCGATCCATCGTCGCAGGCCTTCCTCAACCTGTACGAAGACCTCTGTTTCGGCATCCAGGACCTGCGCATGCTGATGGACACCGCCGACGAGCACCTGCCCAACCCCCTTCAGCGCACTCCGCTGCTGGCCTATGCGCAGGCCCTGGAACTGCTGATGCTGTTCTTCTCCCAGTCGCTGTGGAACGGCATACCGTCGGGGTCTATCGGGCTGGTGTTCCAGTCCGACCAGGCCGAAGGCGACCGCATCGTGCTGGCGGTCTACCTGGCGGCGGTCTCATCTGCCCTCGATTTCGTGACCCTCGATCCCGATATCGGTCCCCTGGATGGCGAGGTCGACAACGATGTCGTGCTCGATGCCCTGCAGCGCGTGGGGCTGATCACGCGGCATATCGAGACCTACGGAATGGTCTATCGCCCCCCTTGCGAGGATGCGCTGCAGCGCCTGTTCGACATCGGCGTGATGGAGCACGGCTATCGCGATCGCGGCGATGCCCAGGCCGCCAACTACGACATTGTCCGTGGCTCGCTGGGCAACAGCGAATTCTCCATCCAGGCCGAGGACGGGCTGCTCAACTGGCGCTCCGCGCTGCAGGTCACCGTGCCGGTCAGCGAAACCCTGAACGTGCCCCTGGCGCTGTTCCATACCCGCTACAGCGGCACCGACGCCATCACCGATCATTACACCGGCCTCACCAGGAAGCAGCGCAACAGCAAGGCGGGCAAGGCGGACAAGAAACGCCTGACGGTGGAGGAAGCCGAAGTCAACGCCCGTACCGACACCCTCGCCCAGATGGCCCACGCCCTGTTGCCGGGCCATAGCCTGTACGGCATGCCGCTGATCATCGGCGACTTCAACATTCCCGAGGACTACCTGGAGCCTTCGGCGGACGACGCGCATGGGACGCTGCGCAAGCAGCGCGTGCGTCAGCAACTGCTGGACAACATGCAGAGCGCCGGCTATCTGCGCCACACCCGCAACGGCGTGCTTGGCAGTGGTCATCCGCTGACCACCCTCAAGTCGTTTCACTCCCTGGCCTCCCTGGCGACGCCGGGTAGCCAGCCTTACGACGGGGTGTACCAGCCGTTCGACTTCGCTCAGCGCCGGGCCCTGGTACGCAGTGGCGTGATCAGTCTCCACGGGGTAGTCACGCCGCAGGCACTGCAGGAGACGATCCTCGGCCTGGCGGTCGCGCCCGGCGCCGAGGTCGACCTCGACGATACCCAGGGCAACACGCTGAATGACCAGGCCGACAGCGACGACGAGCCCGTCGTTGCGCAGCAACAGCAGATGACGGTCTACAGCGCTGTCGGCCGTGAAGTGGCGCGCGTCTATGTGGCCTGCATCCGGCGGATGAAGGGGCGCATCGAGCAGATGAAACCGTGGAGGACGCACCTGTACGACCTGGCCCAGTACGACTACGACCCGAACGGGCGCTACGCCAACCGCATGCCGTCGGCCGAACTGCTGAGCGCGCTGGACGCGCTTGTCGCGCTGGGCGAAACCGATCTGCCCCAGCACATCCAGGCCCGCGAAACCTGGTTCGTCGATCGCTTCGTCAACGATGAACTGGTCGAATACCGCACGCATATGCACGCCGACCCGCTGGACGGCTGGATCACCCTGTTCGACAACGCACGCAACGAGGCGGCCGGCTGCCACCTGGGCCATCCCTCGTTGAATGATTCGGACACGGCGCTGGCGGCCATGCAGGCGCTGCTGCGCAACTTCGAGATGGAGCCCGATGTGCGCAAGGCGGTCGCCTACCGTGCGGTGGTCAGCGACCACCTGCCGCAGATCATCGAGCTGGATCTGGAGCCGGGTCCGTAGCCGCGAACGCGGCATCGCCGTCGGCGCACACCTCTCGCAGCAGGTTGCGCAGCCAGCGGTGGGCCGGGTCGGCGGCGAACCGCGGGTGCCACAGCAGCGACACGGTAAAACCCGGCGTGGGCACCGGCAGGGCGAAGCTGTGCATGCCCTGGCGCAGATTCTGCGTATGCCGCTCGGGCACGCTGGCGATAAGGTCGGACACCCGGGCCAGGCCCACCGCCGTGGAGAACCCGGCAACGCTGGTGACCACCTCGCGCGCCAGCCCCAGCGGCAGCAGCGCGTCGTCGATCGCGCCGCGCTGCTCCCCGGTGCGCGAAACCAGGATATGCCGGCCCCCGGCATAGCGCGCCGCGGTCATCTTGCCCCTGGCCAGGGGGTGTCCCGCGCGCACCACGCCGACGTAGTGGTCGCGGAACAGCGCCTGGGTGTACAGCTCCGGGGCTGTCGACGCTTCCACCACGCCGGTTTCCAGATCGACAGAGCCCTCGCGCAGGGCCTTGCTGTCCTTGTCCGGCTTCTGCAGGAAACACAGGCGCACGCCGGCGGCCTGCTCGCCGATGCGCGCAAGCAGCGCTGGACCGAAACACTCGACGAAGCCCTCGCTGGTCCTCAGCGTGAAGGTCCTGGCCAGGCGCTGCAGGTCGAGCCCCTGCGCGGGGCGCAGGACCGCCTGCGCTTCGCTCACCAGGTGACCAACCCGCTCGCGCAGCTCGATCGCCCTGGGCGTCGGCACCAGCCCGCGCCCGGCGCGGACCAGCAGCGGATCGCCGGTGGTCTCGCGCAGCCGGGCCAGCGCGCGGCTCATCGCCGAAGGGCTGAGGTGCAGGCGCCTGGCGGCGCGGGCCACGCTGCCCTCGGCGAGGACCGCATCGAGGGTGATCAGGAGGTTCAGATCGGGGGTGCTCATGGGCGTGACTCGAACGAGGTGAGGAGAGATGGCGTCTGGTGCATCAGTAAAGTGCAAACCGTGCGTCTTCCGCCAGTCCCGGGTGCTCATTAGAGTCGACGCCATCGGTACATCGGTACCGCGATCGCTCGGGAGAACCGCTATGAACACGCTGGAAAAATTCGTCGACGAGGTGCGCGACGCCTGGGGGCCGTTGAGCTCGGAGGTGGTCGCCGACTGCCAGCGCCAACTGGATGCGCTGGTCAATGCCCCGGTCTCGGAACACTGGCTGGCCACCCTGCATCTGGAAGGCGCGGCGCAGCGCGAGCTGTACCGGGACACGGAGCATGGCTTCGTCCTGCTCGCCCATACCGAAGCCGAGGGCCTGTACCGGCCGCCCCATGATCACGGCAGGGGCTGGGTCATCTATGCGGTGCAGCAAGGTGCGATCGAAATGGGCACCTATGCACGGATCGAGGACGCGGACGGCAACGCCAGGCTGGTGAAGCGCGGGGCCACGGTGATCTGTGCCGGCCAGACCCAGCTGTACCTGCCCGGCGACATCCACGATACCCGCTGCGTCGCCGGGCCCGCGCTCCTGTTCCGCTTCACCGAGAGGGACCTGAAGAAAGAGGACAAGGAAGCGCGGCGCCTGACCCGCTACGTCGAACAGGCCGGTGCCTGGGTGCCAGAGACCCGCGCATGAACAGGCGCCCCGCGCTGGCGATCGGCGCCGTGCTGGCGGCCATGGTGCTGGTGGTCCTCAACACCGCCATGGTCACTGTCGCCCTGCCGACGCTGGCCACGGCGCTGCAGGCCGCGCCGGCCAGCGCCACCTGGATCCTGACCGCGCACCAGGCCGCGCTGCTGATGGCGTTGCTGCCATGCGCGGCGCTCGGCGACAGCCTGGGGCATCGCCGGGTGTTCACCTGGGGTGTCTGGCTTTTCGCTGGCGGCAGCCTGCTCTGCGTCCTCGCGCCCTCCCTCGCCTGGCTCGTCGCCGCCCGCGTGGTGCAGGGATTCGGCGCGGCAGCCGTCATGGCGCTGGGGGTGGCGTTGCTGCGCCAGGTGGTAGCGCCCCGACGACTGGGGGCGGCGATCGCCTGGAATGCCCTGGCCGTCGCCCTGTCATCCGCGGCCAGCCCGGTCATCGGCGCGGCACTCCTGTGCGTGGCCGACTGGCCCTGGCTGTTCGCCCTGCACCTGCCCCTGGCCGCGGGGGTACTGCTGGCCGCCAGGGCGCTGCCAACGTCAGCTGCTGGCGCGCAGCGTCCGGCGCTGACCGGCATCCTGCTCAACGCCGGGGCATTCGCCGCGCTGGCCGGTGCCGCCGCGCTGGTCATCACGGCCCCGCCAGCCGCGGGCCTGCTGCTTGCCTGTGGCGCCCTGCAACTGTGGCTGCTGGTCCGCCGGGAACGGAGCCGGCGCGCGCCCCTCATCCCGCTGGACCTGCTGGCCGACCGCTCACTGCGCCTGTCGCTGATCGCGTCGGTGCTGTGCTTCGCCGGGCAGACGGCGGGCACGATCGCCTTGCCATTTCTCCTGCAGCACAACCTCGGCCTGGGAACCTGGATCGCCGGTCTGCTCCTGGTGCCCTGGCCGCTGAGCGTTGCCATCACCGCCCCCCTCGCCGGCCGCCTGGCGGAGCGGATCGCCACGGCACGCCTGTGTGGCCTGGGGGGGGCGTGCCTGGCCTTGGGGCTGGGCCTCTGCTCGCTGCCGCAGGCCGCTGATCCGGCCTTGCGACTCGTCCCCCTGACCCTGCTGTGCGGCTTCGGCTTCGCCCTGTTCAACGTCGCCAACAACCGCAACCTGTTCCTCGCCGCCCCCACGCAGCGCAGCGGCGCCATCGGCGGCCTGCAGGGCAGCGCCCGGCTGCTCGGGCAGACGGCTGGCGGCGTGCTCATGGCGCTGCTGTTCGAACGCTGCGGCGTCACCTGCGCACCGCGAATCGGCCTTGGCGTGGCGGCGCTGCTGGTGTTGCTCTCGGCGTTGGCGAGCCTGCTGCAGGGAGGAACGAGCGTGGATCGCTCAGTGGCATGAACGGCACCGGGCCGCTGGATGGCAATTTGATGCCTAGGTAGACTGATACGGCACGTGGCCTGGAAGGAAACTTCGACCGCCAGAAAAATATACCGATGCACCTACTGGAAGCGTCATGCAGCAGAAAACCAGAAACCTCAACGAACAGAACATCCACCTGATCAAGGCAGACTTCGAGCGCAGCCTCGGCGACCTGGGCGCCTCGGTTCAAGGCAAGAGCGGGGTCGCGCTGCTGACCTCGATGAAAAGAGACAAGGTTGGCGTCGGCCCCTACCCGGACGTCACGCTTTTCGAAGCCGCCAACAGGATCATGTCCGATCTGGTCATCCTCAACGGCATCGCTGGCCTGCTGCGGGAAAAGAGCTTTCCCTTCACCGAATACACCGTCGAATTCGGCAATGAAGACAAGAACGGCTTTGACATCAGGGCCTCTTCGCCAACCCAGACCTTGATTGGTGAAGCCTTCAATGTGGCGCCTTCGTTCTTCCAGGGGAAAAAGAGAAGCGCGTTGAAAAAACTGCGCGCCGGCGCAGCGGACAGCAGCTACAGGATCCTCATGTTCAACGCCGATGCTCCGCCCAAGGATTATTCGGCCAGGCATGAAGCGGATACCTATCATGTGTCGGTGGACATCTCCAACGGAGCAATAGCCGTCCGTCATCAGCCCCCTACCCCGTAATCGAACAGCAGGACCTTCCATGCTCATCGTCTTCAGCGGCCTGCCAGGCACGGGCAAGACCACCCTCGCCAACGCACTGGCCAAGGCCAGCGGCGCCCTGTACCTGCGCATCGACAGCATCGAACAGGCCATCCGCGATGCCGCGGTGCTGATCGAGGATGTCGGCACCAGCGGCTACAGGGTTGCCGGCGCGCTGGCCCTGGCCAACCTGCGCCTGGGCCACAGGCTGGTCGTGGATTGCGTCAACCCGGTCGCCGAAAGCCGCCGGGCCTGGGCGGAGATTGCCGAGCAGGCCGGGGTGGCGCTGGTCGATATCCAGGTGATCTGTTCCGACCCGCGCGAACACCGGCGCCGGGTGGAGAGCCGCCAGGCGGACATCCCCGGCCTGACCCCGCCCGACTGGCAATCGGTGCTGAACCATGACTACCAGCCATGGGCCGAGCCACCCTTCACCGTCGATAGCGCCCGGCTCGGCGTGCCCGAGGCGGTCGAGGCGATCCTTGCGCGACTGGCCGCCGCCAGCGTTACCTGACCCGGTGACCCGGCACGCTGTCGGCCGTTTTGACGTTTTTTTGCCATTCGCTTGGCTACCGTGACGGCCCGACCCTGCAGGAAGCCGCCCATGAAGCCGTATTTTCCCTATCCGCTGTGCGACGAAATCCTTGCCCAGGCAGCCGAGTGGTGCCTGCGCCTGCAGGAAGGCAATGCCAGCGTGGCCGAGCGCGAGGCGTTCGCCGAATGGGTCCAGGCCGATCCGCAGCACGCCTTCGAATACGCCCGGGTCCTGGAAACCTGGGAACTGAGCAATGCCCTGCCCAAGGCACCGGTGGCGGTGAAACCGGACTGAACGCCGATGCTGGCCGGACTCGCGGTGTTCACCTTCACCCCCGCATGAAATCGATGAACGCCCGCAACGCCCCCGGCACCTGCCGCCGACTCGGGTAATACAGGTGAAACCCCGAGTAGTAGTGACACCAATCCCCCAGCACCTGGCGCAGTTCCCCGCGCGCCAGGTGCTCCTTGACCATGTCCTCGAACACATACGCCAGGCCCAGCCCTTGCAGGGCCGGCTCCAGCATCAGGCTGACATCGCTGAGCACCAGGGCGCCCTGCACTTCCACCTCGAGCTGGATGCCGCCGCGCTCGAATTCCCAGCGATACAAGGCGCCGCTGGGAAACCGGTGGCCGATACAGGGCAGGTCCCGGAGGTCCTGCGGATGCTGCGGCACTGGATGGCGTTCGAAGAACGCCGGTGAGCCCACCACCAGCGAGCGCAGGTTCGGCCCGATCGGCAGTGACACCATGTCCGCCTGCAGGCGTTCGCCCAGGCGCACCCCGGCATCGAAGCCGGCACCGACCATATCCACCAGCGCATCGTCCGCGACGATCTCCACGCGCACATCCGGGCAAGCCTTGAGAAAATCCGGCAGCACCGGCAACAGCACCAGCTGCGCCGCCGCACGCCCGGCCGTGATGCGCAGGTTGCCCGACGGCGTATCGCGAAAACTGTTGAGGTCTTCCAGGGCATCGGCGATATCGCGGAACGCCGGTTGCAGGCGTCGATACAGGCGCTCGCCGGCCTCGGTCAGGGCCACGCTGCGGGTGGTGCGATTGAACAGGCGCACCGCCAGGCGGGTTTCCAGCAGGCGCAGGGCATGACTCAGCGCCGACGGGGTCAAGCCCAGTTCCACCGCTGCGCGACTGAGGTTGAGGTGGCGGGCGATGCACAGGAACAGCGACAGGTCGGAGGTGCTGATCGGCTTCATTGCTGAATTTTCCTCACAAGCCAATGCAAGATTCCTGGGATTATCACAGCAATCCGCCGGATTTACAGTGGGCTCCACGTATCGAGAAGGCCCCGCATCGGGTGGGGTCGGATGCAGGAGAAGTTGAAATGCGTACCTGGCTCATTACTGGCGCTTCCCGTGGTTTCGGCACCCTCATCGCGCAACAGGCGCTCGCCGCCGGCGACGCGGTCATCGCCACCGCGCGCAACCCCGAGGATATCGAGGCGCGCCTCGGGCAACACCCGAACCTGTTGGCGGTGCGTCTGGATGTCACCCGCGAGGCGCAGGCCCACGACGCCGTCGCCGCCGGCATCAAACGCTTCGGACGGATCGATGTACTGGTCAACAACGCCGGTTTCGGCATCCTCGGCGCGGTCGAGGAAACCAGCGCCAGCGAAACCGAGCGGCTGTTCGCCACCAACGTGTTCGGTCTGCTCAATGTCACCCGCGCCGTGCTGCCGCATATGCGCCGGCAGCGCAGTGGCCATGTGATCAATATCTCCTCGCTGGGCGGCTATCAGGCCTACATGGGCTGGGGCGTGTACGGCGCGACCAAGTTCGCGGTCGAGGGCATCAGCGAAGCCATGCACCAGGAGCTGGCGCCGCTGGGGATCAAGGTGACGGTGGTCGAGCCCGGCTTCTTCCGCACCGATTTTCTCGATGAACAGTCGCTGGTGAAGACTGCCCTGGAGCTGCCGGACTACGCCGCTACCGTGGGGGTGATGCGCAACTTCGCCGCGGCGGCCAACCATGCCCAGCCGGGTGATCCGGCGAAGCTGGCAGAGGCGCTGCTGACCCTGGCCAATGCCGCCAACCCGCCGCAGCGCCTGGCGCTGGGCAGCGATGCACTGGCACGGATCGAGACCAAGCATCGGGCGGTCGAGCAGGAACGGGTGGAATGGCAGGCGCTGTCGTTGTCGACCGATTTCGCACAATAAAGACGCTTGCGCTGCTTGAATCAGTCACGGAGTACATCTGTACTCCATGACTGAAAAGCCCATCACAGGGAAAGAATGGGCTTGCAGCCGTCGCATATCGCTACGAAATTTCCCCTGTTTCCGACTTTCTCGTAGGCAATTTCCCAATCATACTTCTGCGCCCTTTAACTCGTTGCGCTCGTGGAATGCGGGTCCTAGTCTTCGCCGGTCGCTGCAAATTCAGCGACCGGGTCTGGTCCCCCGCAAGATACAGGAGCGCATCAGCGCCCCAACCGATTGGCGGGCGCTTTTTCATGCCTGCCGATTCGAGTCATGGCGGCTGTGCGCGGGGCACCTTCGGGTGCGCCGGGTTCCTGGATCTCCGGTTGACCAGCCTGCGTACAGTCGCCTCCCTTATGTCTGGCCACGAAGGCTGGCGGCTCCACTGATCCAGGAGTCTCGCAATGAAAAAGATCGTCCCCGATCCACCCCAATCAAGCCCTTCCCCGAAAACCGCGCATACCGATTTCGCCACCTGCCGCGGCACCCACAGTCCGCTGCTCGCGATCAATCCGGGCACGTCCCTGGAGCATGTGCTGGTGCACCTGTCCACCTCGCTGACCGCCGCCATGGAAACCAACCGGCAGGTGTGCGAAATGGCGTCCAGGCCAATGACCCGCTTGGCCTGGGCGACGCAACACTCGCTGGAGATCTGCGAGGCAATGCTGGAGGCGCTGATGCGCAAGCCAGAACCCTCGCGGCCCAGGTAGTCAAGGTAGCCACTGCCTGTTAGCGCTTTGGGGCTGCTTCGCAGCCCCGATCGGCTCACTCGACACGACTCGCGCCTGCCGGACATTAAAGATTCCTTCACCCATCCCGCCCTGCCACTCATCTACGCTGACCAGACCTCCCGTCTGGAACCCCGCCCATGGAAATGGACTGGCACCAAGCCCTGCAGGACAGCCTCATCTGGCTGGCAAGCGCCTGCATCATCACCTTCTTCGCCCTCGCCCTCTGCGCGAAACTGGCCATCCGCTGCACCCGCTGGGGCCAGCAGTTCTGGCAGATCGCCGGCCCTTACCTGAGCCCGAAACACAGTTGGCGACCATTGCTGACGTACAGCCTGCTGATCGTCCTGGCGCTGTTCGCGGTGCGCCTGAACGTGCTGTTTTCGTTCTGGTACAACGGTTTCTACAGTGCCCTGCAGGGCCTGGACCAGACCGCCTTCTGGTATCTGCTCGGGGTGTTCGCGGTGCTGGCGAGCATCCATGTGCTGCGTGCGCTGTTCACCTACTACGTGACCCAGGCCTTCACTATCCGCTGGCGCACCTGGCTCACCGAACGCCTGGCCCGCGACTGGATGGACGGCGACGCCTACTACCGCGGGCAGTTCCTGGAGCATCCCGTGGACAACCCGGACCAGCGTATCGAACTGGACGTGACCACCTTCGTCGCCGGCTCGGTCAGCCTGTCGCTGGGGGCGATCAGCGCGCTGGTGTCGCTGGTGGCCTTCACCGGGATTCTCTGGGGGCTGTCGGCGCCGCTGAGCGTGGCCGGGGTCGAGGTGCCGCGGGCGATGGTGTTCGCGGTGTACGTCTATGTGCTGGTCGCTACCTGGATCGCCTTCAAGCTGGGCAAGCCGCTGATCCGCCTGAACTTCCTCAACGAAAAACTCACGGCGAACTTCCGCTACGCCCTGATGCGCCTGCGCGAGTACGCGGAAAACGTCGCGTTCTACCAAGGCGCGGCCATCGAGCGCGATACCCTGCTGGGGCGCTTCATGGCGTTGATCCGCAATGTCTGGGCCCTGGTCTACCGGAACCTGAAGTTCGACGGCTTCAACCTCGCGGTCAGCCAGGTGGCGGTGGTGTTCCCCTTCATTCTCCAGGCGCCGCGCTTCTTCAGCGGGGCGATCAAGCTGGGCGACGTGATGCAGACCTCGCAGGCATTCGGCCAGGTGCAGGATTCGCTGTCGTTCTTCCGCGAGTCCTACGACACCTTCGCCCAATACCGCGCGACCCTCGACCGTCTCACCGGTTTCCTCGACGCCAACGCCGAGGCCCGCGCCCTGCCCCATGTACAGCGGGTCAACCAGGCCGACGCCCTGGAGATCCGCGGGATGCAGGTGATGCGCCCGGACGGCCATGCCTTGCTGAAGGATTTCGACCTGCGCCTGCACCCGGGTGATTCGCTGCTGATCAAGGGGCCTTCCGGTTGCGGCAAGACCACCCTGCTGCGCGCCGTGGCCGGGCTGTGGCCATATGCCGAGGGCGAGGTGCGCTGCCCGGGCGGCACCGAAGCGCTGTTCCTGTCGCAGCGACCGTACCTGCCGCTGGGCATGCTGCGCACGGCGGTGGCCTATCCCGCGCCGGGGTCACCGGACGATGACCAACGCCTGGGCCAGGCGCTGCGCGAGGTCAATCTCGGGCACCTGGTGGACAAGCTCGACGACAGCCACGACTGGGCACACATCCTCTCCGTCGGCGAGCAGCAGCGCCTGGCCTTTGCCCGGGTGCTGTTCAACAAACCGCGGATCGTGTTCCTCGACGAATCCACCTCAGCCATGGATGAAGGGCTGGAGCACGCGCTGTACGGCCTGCTGCGCGAGCGCATGGCCGACAGCATGCTGGTGAGCGTCGGCCATCGGGCGACCCTGGCGGGGTTTCACAGTCATCACCTGGAGCTGGATGGGCTGGGTGGCTGGAGGATCGCCTGAGCGGGTTTCGACGCCCCTGTCACGGGCAGGCGGGTTTCCAGCCGGTCTGGCGCAGCGCGTCCAGCAGGCGTTCCCCGCTCAGCCCCGGCACCAGCGCACCACTCGCGGTGCGCATGTCCACCCCGGCCAGCAGCGCATTGACGATCGCCTCCTCCACCGCCTCCGCCGCGGCGCGGAACAGCGGACTGATATGGTCGTTGTTGACCATCGCCACCGCCTGGGAAAACGCCACGCCGGAGCGTCCGTAGCCCACCGGTGGCAGTTGCTGGTCGGCGGTGGAGAAGGCCAGGAACAGGTCGCCGCTGGAGTCTTCGGTACCGCCGCCGGTGCGGGCGATGCCGATCGATGCGCGCTGCGCCAGGCGCTGGCATTGATGCGGCAACAGCGGCGCATCGGTGGCGAGCACCACCACGATCGAGCCCATGCCCGGCTCGCCGCGTTCGGCAAAGGGTGACGGCAGGTCGCCCAGCACTCGGCCGACCGGATAGCCATCGACGCGCAACTCCCGCCGCTGCCCATGGTTGGCCTGGACCAGCGCGCCCACCGTCCAGCCGCCCTGCGCCGCCGGCAGTTTGCGCGAGGCCGTGCCGATGCCGCCCTTGAATTCATGGCAGATCATCCCGGTGCCGCCGCCGACCGCGCCTTCGCTGACGGGCCCGGGCCGGGCATCGGCCAGCGCGGCCAGGACATGCTCGGGGCGTACGTGCTGCCCCCAGATATCGTTGAGCACGCCGTCATAGGTCTCCATCACCACCGGCATGCACCAGTAGGTGGACGGATCGGCCAGGCGGTCGCGCTCGGCGGCGATCAAGGCATCGCGCACCACGCCAACGCTGTGGGTATTGGTGATGCCGATCGGCGTGGTCAGCAGGCCCGCTTCGCGAATCCACTCCAGGCCGGTCGCATCGCCATTGCCGTTGAGGACATGGACCCCGGCGAAGCACGGCTGCAGACGCGCCTCGCCGGCGCGGGGCTGGATGATGGTGACACCGGTGCGGATCTGCTCGCCCTCGATCAGCGTGCAATGGCCGACACGGACGCCGGGGACATCGGTGATGGCGTTGAATTCGCCGGGGGTGCCGAGGCCGGTGGTGATGCCGAGTTGACGGGGGCGCATGGGGGCTCCTTGGGTTTGGTGCTTGAGTGCCTGACGGGAGATTGCGGTGGGGTTGCCGGGGGCCTGCCTTGAAGTTTATAGCGCTCTCCAGATCGAGCGCCGCCCGCGCGGCGCTCGATCTCAAGAGCGATACAGACCTCAAGACAGGCACCCTACCCCTGCCGCAACCACTCGATAAAACACGCAAACAACTCCGACTGCGAATTGATCTCCAGCTTCAGATACAGATTCTTGCGGTGCATGCGCACGGTCTCCGGCGAAATCCCCAGCTCGATGGCGGTGGATTTCACCGAGTGCCCGCGCAGGATCATCTGCGCAACTTGCCGCTCGCGGTCGGTCAGCACCTGGCAGCCGAAGCTGTCGAATGCCGCCTGCAAGCCGCCACGCTCGACGCCACCACCGGCTTCGGCCAGGCAGTGCAGACCATGCCGGCGCAGCACCTCGCGAACCATCGGCTCCACCGCACGCAGCAGGTCCAGCTGCGCATTGCTCAGGCGCGTGCCGCTGCAGCCCTGGAACAGGCTCAGGGACAGCTTGCGGTCCTCGCCGAGGTCGGCGATGAAGTAGCTGTCCTCGCTGCAGCCGGTGGCCAGGTAGTAGGTCTTGTAGTAGTCGCTGTCGAAGAAATGGTCCGGGGCGATCTCCGCCAGGTGGTAGAAACCCTCGGCCAGGCCGTTCTCTACCGCCAGGCAGAACGGATCGAGCAGGTAGCCAGCGGCGAAATAGCGCTTGAGCACGGCGTCGCGGTAGCGCTCGGGAATGCCCTGCTGATACAGCAGCTGCGGCGCGCGACCCCGGCATTCGAGGCTGATCATCATCGACTCCACCGACACCAGCTCGCCGATGGCCGCGGCCAGATGGGCCAGGGCGTCGTTCCGCTCGCAGTGGATCAGGGCGTTCTGCAACGCGGTATGCCAGCGCTGCAGGGTGGCGAAGGTCAGGGTGACGGGGGTATCGGGAGTGGCCTGGGTCATGCCCGGCAGTCTAGCCTGCCGGGCATGCTGGCGCACAGGGCGGCGCAGGCTGTTCATAGGCCGTGGTACAGGCCTTCGGCGCGCAGTTCGGCGGCGGTGTCGAGGATGCACTGGCGGAGGATCTCGACGATCTCGTCGATCTGGGCATGGGTGATCACCAGCGGCGGTGACATCACGTTCAGGTGCATGATCGGCCGCACCAGCAGGCCCTTGGCCTGAGCCTTGCGATGAATGCGCTCGCCGATGTTCACCGCGTCGGCGAACAGCGCCTTGCTGGCCTTGTCGGCGACGAATTCGACGCAGGCCATCAGCTTCAGGCAGCGCACATCACCCACCAGTGGCAGCTCGCGCAGGCTCGCCAGGCGCCGTTCCAGGTAGCCGCCGACGTCGTTGACATGGGCCAGCAGGTTCTCCCGCTCGATGATCTCGATGTTCTTCAAGGCCGCGGTGCAGCACACCGGATGGCCGCTGTAGGTGAAGCCGTGGGTGAAGCAGCGGCCCTTGCCCGGCTCGGCGATGACCTGCCAGATGCGCTCGGAGAAGATGCACGCCCCCAGCGGCAGGTAGGCCGAGGTCAGGCCCTTGGCGGTGGTGATGATGTCCGGCGTCACGCCGAACAGCTCCTCGCTGGCGAAGAAGGTGCCGAGGCGGCCGAACGAGGTCACCACTTCGTCGGCGACGAAGAGGATGTCGTAGGTCTGGCACAGCTCCCACATGCGCTTGAAGTAGCCTTCGGGCGGAATGATCACCCCGCCCGAGCCCATGATCGGCTCGGCGAAGAACGCCGCGACCTTGTCCGGGCCGAGGGAATGGATCCTGTCCTCGAACTCGGCCACCAGGAAGTCGAGGAACTCCGCCTCGTCCATGTCGTCCGGGGCGCGGTACGGGTTGGGGTTGGAGACGTGGTGGATCAGCTCGTTGGCGTAGTCGAACTCCGGCACCCGGTCGGCGGCCTTGTTGCCGATCGACATGGTCAGGGTGGTGGAGCCGTGGTAGGCGTTGTAGCGGGCGATGATGTGCTTCTTCTCCGGCTTGCCACGGCAGTTCTGGTAGTACTGGATCAGGCGGTAGGCGGTGTCCACCGCGGTGGAGCCGCCGGTGGTGAGGAACACATGGTTGAGGTCGCCCGGCGCCAGTTGCGCGAGCTTCTGGCAGAGCTGGATGGCGACGTCGTTGGCCATGTCCGAGAACGGGTTGGAATAGGCCAGGCGGCGCACCTGGTCGGCGATGGCCAGGGCCATTTCCTCGCGACCCAGGCCGATGTTGGTGCACCACATGCCGCCGACGGCGTCGAGGAAACGGTTGCCCTCGGTGTCGCGGATGTACGCGCCCTCCCCGGCGACGATGTTCAGCGCGCCCTGTTCGCGGTGCTCGTCGAACATGTGGTAGCCGTGCATGTAGTGGGCCTTGTCGGCTTCCACCAGAGGGTCGACGACGAAGCTCGGGTGCAGTGCGGTATTGGGCATGCTCATGGGCAGCTCCTTGCGGTACGGAATGGAGAAAGGAAATCAGTAGCCGGTCTTGACCGTGTTCCACACCCGGGTGATGGCGCGCATGTCCCGCGCCGACTGGGTCTTCTGGGCGAACAGGCGCTGGCGGGTGGCGTCATCGGGGTAGATGGTCGGGTCGTCGCGGATCTCGGCCTTGACCAGCGCGGTCGCCGCCGCATTGCTGTTGGCGTAGTGGATCAGGTTGGTCACTCCGGCCATGTTCTGCGGCTGCAGGAGGAACTCGATGAAGCGGTGCGCGTTGGCGACGTGGGGTGCGTCCTTGGGCAGGTAGAGGTTGTCGAACCAGATCAGCGAGCCTTCGCCGGGGATGAAGAACTTCAGGTGGATGTCCTTCTTCGCCTCTTCGGCGCGGGCCTGGGCGGTGGCGTAGTCGCCGGACCAGGTCAGGGCCAGGCAGACATCGCCGTTGGGCAGGCTGGTGAGGTAGTTCACCGAGTCGAACTTGCGGATGTACGGGCGGATATCCAGCAGCAGCTTCTGCGCGGCGTCGAGGTCGGCCGGGGTAGCGCTGTGCGGGTCCTTGCCGAGGTACTGCAGGGCCAGCGGGATGACTTCGCTGGGTGCGTCCATCAGGGTCACGCCGCAGTCGGCGAAGCGCGCGACGATCTTCGGATCGAAGAGCATGGCCAGCGAGCCGATGGGCGCGTCGGGCATGCGTGCCTTGATCTTGTCGACGTTGTAGGTGACGCCGGAGCTGCCCCAGGTGTAGGGCGCGGAGAACTTCAGGCCGGGGTCGTAGCCCTGGAGGCTGGCCAGCACCTGGGGATCGAGGTTGTTCCAGCTCGGCAGCAGCTGTTTGTCCAGGGGCTGGAACACCCCGGCCTTGATCAGCGGTGGCACCAGGGAGGCGTTGAGCATCACCAGGTCGTAGCCGGAGCGACCGGTGAGCAGTTTGGTCTGCACGGTCTCGTAGCCGTCGAAGGTGTCGTAGATCACCTTGATGCCGGTGGCCTTCTCGAAATCGGCCAGGGTGGTTTCGCCGATATAGTCGGTCCAGTTGTACAGCCTGAGCGTATTGCCGGTGTCCGCTTCACCGGCCAGGGCGAGCGTTGCCGCGCCTGCCAGGAGAAGACTGCCGATCACCTTTGGTGCCTTGCCCATAGCAACTCCATCGTGTGACTGCTCGGAATGAGCCGGTGGAATCACTATCGGGGGTTTGGCCTGGAGGGGACATAACCCGGATGGGGGGGTGGTCGTTTTTGGGTATGTCCGGCCTGGGACGCCGCCGGCCTTCTTTGATTCTGTAGGAGCTGGCTTGCCTGCGAAGGACCGCATAGCGGTCCCAGACTTCACCGCTATCGGGGACCGCTGCGCGGTCCTTCGCAGGCAAGCCAGCTCCTACAGGGTGATGGGCCGGCAATGCGTGTTATTTCAGGGGGTACAGCGCCTCATCGAACTGCCCCAGCCTGGGGAATTCCAGCGGCAGATCATCCGACAGCTGCTCCAGCCGCACCCGGTAATCCTCCAGGAAGCCCTTGCGCGCTTCGTCGCTGATATAGGGCACATGCCAGGCCACGAACGGCGCCAGCACCTCGAAGCCGACATAGGCCAGGGTCCCGCGCAGGATCGGCCGCAGCATGTCCTCCAGCGGCCCATGGATCGCACCCTCGCCGAACATGTGCTCGCGCCCGCCAAGGGTCACGGTGACCAGCGCGCGCTTGCCGGCCAGGCCACCCTGGTCGTAGAACCGCTTGCCGCCATAGCACACCCCCGACACCAGCACGCGGTCGATCCAGCCCTTGAGCATGGCCGGCGCGGAGAACCAGAAGATCGGGAAATTCAGCACCAGCAGGTCGGCCCACAGCAGTTTGTCCAGCTCCTGCTGGATATCCGCGGCGATGGAACCGCTCTTCACCCCCAGGCGCTGTTCCAGGGCATACACCAGGTACTCGGGATTCTCCCGGCTGGCGAAGTCGGCGGCGCTGGCCACCGGGTTCCAGCCCATGGCATAGAGGTCGCTGACCTTGACCTCGTGACCTTGCGCGCGGAAGGTCTCGACAGCCTGGTCCCGCAGCGCGGCGGTGAAGGATTGCGGCTCGGGATGAGCATGCACGATCAATACATTCATGAAGCGGTCCTTGTTGGAGTCAGTCAAACCTGCACAGCCTTGATTTCGACGAATTCGCCCAGCCCTTCCTCGCCCCACTCGCGGCCGTTGCCGGACTGCTTGTAGCCGCCGAAGGGCGCACGGTAGTTGAAGCCCGCACCATTGACAAAGCACTGCCCGGCGCGGATCCGCCGCGCCAGTTCCAGCCCCCGCTCGAAAGTGCCGGCCCAGACACCTCCGGACAGTCCGAATGGCGAGTCATTCGCCAGATCGATGGCCTCGGTTTCGTCGCGGTAAGGGATCAAGCACAGCACCGGCCCGAAGATTTCCTCCTGGGCGATGCGCATGCGGTTGTCGACCCCGGCGAACACCGTCGGCGCCACATAGAAGCCACGCTCCGGCAGCGCCTCGTCGCCGCACACCAGCCGCGCGCCCTCCGCCTGGCCGATGCCGATGTACTCCTGCACGGTGCGCCGTTGCGCCGCCGAGCACATCGGCCCGAGGAAACTGGCAGGGTCACGCGGATCGCCCATGACCAACGCCCGCGCCTCGGCCGCAGCGATCTCCACCGCCTCGGCATAGCGTTCGGCAGGCAGCAGCATGCGGGTCAGCGCGGTGCAGGTCTGCCCCGAATTGATCATCACGTCCTGCACGCCATGGCGCACGGCGGCGGCGAGGTCGGCATCCGCAGTGATCAGCAGCGGCGACTTGCCGCCCAGTTCCAGGCACACGCGCTTGACCGTCGGCGCCGCGGCCTGGGCCACACGCACGCCGGCGCCGGTGGAGCCGGTGAACGAGACCATGTCCACCAGCGGATGCCGGGCCAGCGCCTCGCCGACTTTCGAACCCGGCCCGCTGACCAGGTTGAACACCCCCGGCGGCAGGCCGATGGCGTCGATCATCTCGGCCAGCAGGAAGGCATGCAGCGGGGTTTCCTGGCTCGGCTTGACCACCACGGTGCAGCCCGCCGCCAACGCCGGTGCGAGCTTGCCAATCAGCTGGTGCAGCGGGTAGTTCCACGGATTGATGAAGGCGCAGACGCCCACGGCCTCGCGGTACACCTGCGAGTTGCCGACTTCATGCACACGGTCCATCAGCCCGGCCAGTTCGACGTACTGTTCAAGGCCAGTGACGGGCCCTTCGACCTGCACGCTGCGACACCACTGCACCGGCATGCCCAGCTCGGCGGTGATGACATCGGCCATGTCCGCGGCGCGGCTGCGCAACTGCTCGACCAGGGCGCGGATATAGCCGGCGCGCACGCTGGACGAGGTCCGCGACCAGTCGCCAAAGGCCCGGTGCGCCGCCTGCACGGCGCGTTCGACATCGGCCTGGTCGCCCAGCGGGACCCGGCCGGTCGCCCTTTCACTGGCCGGGTCGATCACCTCGGCCATGCCCTGCCCGCTCGGTGTGCGCCAGGCACCGTCGATGTACAGCCGCGAATACTCACGCATGGGCCTTGCTCTCCAGCAGCGCCGCGGCGCAACGGGCAATCCGCGTGCAGGCCTCCTGCAGTCCGGCGCTGTCCAGCACCAGGCCGAGGCGGATGTGCCCGGCCGCGCTGGGCCCGAAGGCCTCGCCGGCGAGCACGGAAACCCCCTCGGTCTCCAGCAGGTGCGAGGAAAACGCCTGGGCGCTGAGGCCGGTGGCGCGGATATCGACCATCACGAACATGCCGCCATCGGGCCTCACCACCTTGAGCCCGGGACTGGCCTGCAGCTGTGCGCAGACCAGCTCGCAGCGCTGGCGGTAGGTCTGGCGCATGCTTTCCACCTCCGGCAGTTCGTGCGACAGGGCCACCACCGCGGCGTCCTGGATGAAGTCCGGCAGGCCGTAGAGCATGCACAGCGCGAGGTTTTCCAGGTGCGCGGCCAGTTCGCGGGAGCCAATCACCCAGCCGACCCGCCAGCCAGTCATGGCGTGGGACTTGGACAGGCTGTTGATGGTCGCGGTGCGCTCGGCCATGCCCGGCAGGCTGGCCGGGCTGACGTGCTGGCCGTGGTACAGCAGCTCGCTGTAGACCTCGTCGGAGATCAGCCACAGGTCATGGGCCACGCACAGTTCGGCCAGGGCCTCCCAGGTGGCGCGCGGCAGGCTGGCGCCGGTGGGATTGTGCGGGCTGTTCAGGGCCAGGGCGCGGGTGCGCGGGGTGATGCGCGCGGCGACATCCGCCGGATCGACGCGAAAACCGTTCTCCGCACGCGCCGGGACGGTGACGATGCGCGCACCGCAGGCGCCGAACACCGCCTCGTAGGTGACGTACATCGGCTCCGGCACGATCACCTCGTCGCCCGCTTCGAGCACGCACTGGGCCACACAGAACAGCGCGCACTGGGCGCCGGCCAGCACGGTGACCTGGCCGGCATCCAGCGCCTGGCCGCTGCGCTGCCGGTAACGCCGGGCGATCGCTTCGCGCAGCGGTTGCTTGCCGCGGATATCGGAATAATGGGTATGACCGCCGCGCAGGCTGTCGACAGCCGCCTCGACGATGGGCTGCGGCGTGTCGAAATCCGGATCGCCCACCGACAGCAACAGCACGTCCCTGCCCTCGGCCCGCATGGCCAGGGCGCGGTAGTGAATCTCCCAGGCGGCGGCACCGTCACCGGCGATACGCTGGGTCAGACTGGAAAAACGCATGGCAAAGCTCCTATTTCAGCGGGCACAGGCGTGCTTGAGTTCGATCAGGGTCACGCCGTTGCGGGCGAAGCCGCTGCGCAGCTCCTGCTGCAGCTCGTCGAGGCTGGCCGGTTGCGCCACGTGGCAACCAAACGCGCGGCCGAGGCCGGCGAAATCCGGGTTGCGCGGCAGCACGCCGATCGGCTCGATATCCAGGCCGAGCATGTCATCGCGGATCTGCCCAAGGGCATCGTTGTTCCACAACAGCACCACCAGCGGGCGGTCCAGTTCCTCCACGGCGGTGGCCAGTTCCTGGGCGGTGTAGAGGAACCCGCCGTCACCGACCAGCACCAGGCCCGGACGCCCGTCGCCGCCAAACATTGCGCCGATTCCCGCCGGCAGCCCGTAGCCCAGGGTTCCGTAACCGGTCGGATGCAGCCAGCTGCGCGGCGCGCGGCTGGCGAAAGCATAGTTGCCGGTGTAGGCCAGCTGGGTCATGTCGGTGCTGATGAAGGCGTTTTCCGGCAGTTCCGCGGCCACCCGGTCGAGGATCGCCTGGTGAATGCCCTGCAGCGGCCCGTGCCCGACGCGGATGGCCTGGCGCAGGCCGGCGACCGCCGCGATGGCTGCCGCAGGCTCGCGGCAGGTGTCCGGCAGCCGTTGGAGAATCCCCGCCAGGGTCTGCCGGGCATCGCCGTGCAGGGCCAGGGCGCAGGGATAGAAGTCGTTGAACTTGCGCGGATCGATATCCACCCGCAGCAAGTCGCCACTCAGCGGCAGGCGCTCGCGCCAGAAATCGGTGTCGGCCATCTCGGTGCCCACCGCCAGGACCACATCGGCCTCGGCGATCAGTTGCCAGCCCGGCTCGACGCACAGGCTGGCCCCGGCATTCAACGGTGCATCCGGCGCCAGCAGGCCCTTGCCGGCGACGCTGGTGAAGAGCGGCGCGGCCAGGCGGGTGCTCAGTCGCTGCAACTGCGCTGAAGCGTCGATGGCGCCGCCGCCGGCGATGATCATCGGTCGTTTCGCCGCCGCCAGACGTGCCGCGGCCCGGTCCAGCAGCTCAGGCGACGGCACGCCACGGCCCGGACGGCGCACTACCTCGTTGCTCCAGTCGTGGGGCACCGGCGCCGCCAGCACATCCAGCGGCACGGAAATATGCACCGGCCGCGGGCGCTCGCTGTCGAACACCGCCCAGGCACGGGCGATCAGCTGCGGCAGGTCCGCGGCGCTCAGGGCCACGGCGGAAAACGCGGTGATCGGCGCGGTCATGGCGCGCTGGTCCTGGGTTTCGTGCAGGCAGCCCCAGCCTTTGCCGAGGCTGGAGGTGTGGTTGACGCTGGAAATCACCAGCAGCGGCACCGAGTCGGCATAGGCCTGGCCGATGGCGGTGGCGGCGTTGGTCACCCCCGGCCCGGTGATGACGAAGCACACCCCCGGCTTGCCGCTGACCCGGGCATAGCCGTCGGCCATGAAGCCGGCGCCCTGCTCGTGGCGGGTCAGGACATGGCGGATGCCGCTGCCGGGCAGGCCGCGGTACAGCTCCAGGGTGTGCACGCCGGGGATGCCGAACACCGTGTCGACGCCGTAGTTGGCCAGCAGGCGCACCAGGGCCTGGCCGCCGGTCAGGGTGGATTCATGCATGTTCGTCTCCTTGTACCTGGCCGAGGCGGATCAGCGCGTCGACCGCGGTGGTGCCCTGGGCACCGACCATCAATGGGTTCACATCCAGCTCCAGCAGGCGCCCGGCGTTTTCGCAGGCGTAGTCGGCCACGGCGCGGATCGCCGCGACCACCGCATCCAGATCCGCCGCGGGACGCCCGCGGAAGCCCTGCAGCAATGCCGCGCTGCGCAGGCGGAGCACGGCCTGGCGGATAGCGCCGTCGGTGGTCGGCAGCAGCAGGCTGACGCTGTCCTTGAGCAGTTCCACCAGCACGCCGCCGGCGCCGATCACCAGGGCCAGGGCGAAATCGTTCTCGCGCTTGATGCCGACGATCAGTTCCGCCAGCGGCGCTGCGGCCATGGGCTCCAGGAGCACCCGGGCGAACGGCACATCCGGGGCGTAGGCGGCGATGCGCTCGCGCATGGTCGCCAGCGCGCTGTCCACGGCCCGGGCATCCTTGAGGTTCAGGGCCACGGCACCGGCTTCGGTCTTGTGCGGCAGCTGGGCGCTGACGGCCTTGAGGACCAGCGGGAAACCGACGCCGGCAGCATCGGCGGCGGCCCGCTCCGGCGTACTCAGCACGCCAGCGGGAACGTTGAGGCCGAAGGCGCGCAGGGCCTGTTTCGACTGCCATTCGTCCAGCAACTCGGCCTCGCCCGATAGCGCAGCGGGGCACAGCGGCACCAGCGCCGACTCGCCCAGGGCCAGCAGGCGCCGGCGCTCCTGCTGCCAGGCGACGATCCGGCCCCACGCGGCCAGACCGTCCTCGACCCCCTGCAGGGCGGCGATGCCCCGGGCATGCAGGCGTTCGCGGGCCTTGGCCGGCAGCAGCTCGGGCAAGGCCGAGGTGACGAAACCGGTCTTGCCATGGCGCTGCAGCGCCGCGAGGAACAGCTCCAGGATCAGGTCGCATTCCTTGCGCTCGCCGGTGAACTCGGCGGGATAGTCCAGCACCAGCATGGCCGCGTCGGCATCGCTGGTCAGGGCGGCGTCGAGCATGCTGCGCAGCGCCACCTCGTCGCCCCAGATCGCCGTGGTGAAATCCAGCGGATTGACCAGGTTGGCGTAGGCCGGCAGCACTTCGGCCAACTGCGCCACCTGACCGTGGGCGAGTTTCGGCAGATCCAGGCGATTGCGCTCGGCATAGTCGGCGATCAGCCCGGCATCGCCGCCGGAACAGGCCAGCGCGACCAGTTTGTCGCCCGTTGGCAACTGGCCGCAGGCGGCGGCCTTGAGGGTTTCGATAAAACTCACCGGGCCGCTGACACGGATCACCCCGAGGCGGCGGAACAGGCTGTCGTACAGGGCGTCGGAGCCGGACAGCGAGCTGGTATGACTGAGCGCCAGCTCGGCGCCGATCTGCGACACGCCGGTCTTCAGCGCAACGACCGGGATACCCTTCTCCAGCGCCTTGTGCGCCGCGCGGGCAAAGCCCGGCACGTTCTTCAGGCCTTCCAGATGCAAGCCGATGGCGGTCACCCGCGGATCGTCGAGCAGCACGTCCATCAGCTCGGCGACGCCCAGTTGCGCCTGGTTGCCCACCGAGGCCATGTAGGCCACCGGCAGCGAACGGTCGCTCATGGACAGGTTGTAGGCGAAGTTGCCGCTCTGGGTCAGCACCGCCACGCCCTGCTCCACCTTGCGCCCGCCATGGGCCACCGGCCACAGGGCGGCGCACTGCAGGTAGTCGAGCAGGCCGTAGCAGTTGGGGCCGAGCAAGGCCATGCTGCCCGCCGCCTGCAGCAATTGCCGCTGCAGGCGCTGGCCTTCCTCGCCGGTCTCGGCGAAGCCCGAGGCGTAGCAGATGGCGCCGCCGGCGCCGATGGCGGCCAGTTCACCGACGCACTGCAGGGTCAGCTCGCGGTTGGTGGCGATGAACACCGCGTCCGGCCCGCAGGGCAGCTCGGCGACACTGGCCACGCAAGGCACGCCGTCGATGCTCGGGTGCTGCGGGTTGACCAGCCACATCTGCCCGGCAAAGCCGCCGTCGGCGCAGCGGCGCAGGGCTCGGGCCATGCTCCGGCCGCCAATGAAGGCCAGGTGCCGCGGGGCCAGCAGGCGCTTGAGGTTGTCACGAATGGATGGCGACATGGGCGTCTCCTCAGCGCAGCAAAGGCCGCAGCAGTTCGCGGGAAATGATGTGGCGCTGGATTTCCGAGGTGCCTTCCCAGATCCGCTCGATTCGCGCGTTGCGCCAGATGCGCTCCACCGGGCCCTCGTCCATCAGGCCCATGCCGCCGAAGATCTGCACCGCTTCGTCGGCCACCTTGCCCAGCACTTCGCTGGCGAACAGCTTGGCCATGCCGGCCTCGCCGTCGGTCATGCTGCCCTGATCCATCTTCCACGCGGTGTGCAGGGTCAGCAGCTCCGCGGCGCGGATCTGCGTGGCCATGTCGGCGAGCTTGAACGACACCCCCTGGTAACTGCCGATGGCCTGGCCGAACTGCTTGCGGTCCGCCGCCCATTGCAGCGCCAGGTCCATGGCGCGCTGGGCCTGGCCGACGCAGTTGGCGGCGACCATCACGCGCCCGGCGGTAAGCCAGGCATTGGCCACTTCCCAGCCCTTGTCCACTTCGCCGAGGACCTTGCTCGCCGGCACCCGGCAGTCATCGAAGAACAGTTCGTAGGTGTGGTAGCCGCGGTTGCTCACGCATTTCGGCCCGCGGCGCACGGTCATACCCGGGGTACCGCGGTCGACCAGGAAGGCGGTCACGGCATTGCGCTTGCGGCCGTTGTGCTCGTAGGTATCGGTGACGGCGAAGACGATGGCGAAATCGGCGTGGCCGGCATGGCTGATGAAGTGCTTGCTGCCATTGATGACGAAGTCGTCGCCCTCGCGCACCGCGCGGGTCTTGATCGCATTGGCGTCGGAACCGGCGCCCGGCTCGGTGAGGGCGAAGCAGTCGGTCTTCTCGCCCTGCACGCAGGGGATCAGGTAGTCATCGACCTGTTGGCCCTTGCAGGCCATGAGGATCTTCGACGGACGGGCGACGAACACGTGCAGGGCCCAGGAGACCTTGGACAGCTCGCGCTCGACCAGGGCCTGGGACAGGTAGTCGAGGCCGCCGCCACCGACTTCCTCGGGCATGTTGAAGGCATAGAACCCGGCGGCGATGGCCTTGCCGCGGATCTGCGCGGCCAGTTCCGGCGACACCGCGTCGGCGCGATCGACCTCTTCCTCATGGGGCAGCAGTTCACGGGCGACGAAGCTGCGGACCGCATCCACCAACATTTCTTGTTCTTGGGTCAGTTGGAAATTCATTGCGAAACGTCCTCAAGAAGTTCTTGTAAGTTGTTCATTTACCGACGAATGCAGGTGCACGGCGCTCCACCGACGCACGCAACGCCTCGGCACCGTCGGCGCTGCGCCCGCAGAGCAGGCCGGCGGCGAGCTCCTCGCGCAGTTGCTCGGCCAGGGTGCGCTGGGCGCCGTCACGGATCAGGCGTTTGGTCTGGGCGTAGGCGAAGGTCGGGCCCTGGGCCAGGCGTGCGGCCAGCTCGGCGACATGGCCAAGCAGTTGCTCGTCGGCCACTACCTCGCCCACCAGGCCGCAGGCCAGGGCACGTTCGGCGCCCCAGAGTTCGTCGAGGAACAGCAGGCGTTTGGCCTGCTCTGCGCCGATCAGCCGCGGCAGGTGCCAGCTGGCGCCGGCGTCGGGGCTGTAGGCCATGCTGGTGTAGCCGGCCTTGAAGCGCGCCGAAGCGCCGGCCACGCGCAGGTCGCAGCACAGCGCCAGGTCCATGCCGCCGCCCACCGCGGTGCCGTTGACCGCGGCGATGGTCGGTTTGTCCAGGCTGTGCAGGCGTTGCATCAGGGCATGGGCAGTTTCCGTCCAGCCGTAGCTTTCGAGAATGCCGCGGGCTTCGGCATCGGCCCATTCGGCGAGGTCGGCACCAGCGCAGAAGCTGCGGCCGCTGCCAGTGAGGACCACGACGCGCACGGCCGGATCGTCGGCGAAGTCGTCGAGCAGCGCGTGCAGGTGCTTGAGGGTGGGGATGTCCAGCGCGTTGCGCTGCTGCGGACGGTTGAGGGTGATCCAGGCTACGCCGGCTTCGACTTTGCTCGACAGGGGCGACAGGTTCGTCATGGCAGGCCTCGGTGTTGTTGTGGTTTGGGTGAGGAATGAGGGGGATACTAAACGAGTGTTCAACAAGGCGGCAATTGGCGATTTATCTTATGTAACAGGTGAGACTTATTGGTTATCTGATTGTTTTTATTGAAATTAATTTTAGTTAAAGGACTTTCTCAGGTTGAGCTGTTACAACTTTGCACAACTGTCGACACCGCCTGTGGCTGGACGGGAAACCGCGTCAAGGCATACAGGTGCCTGTCTTGAGCCTTGCTGCGCTCTCAAGATCGAGCGCCGCCCGCGCGGCGCATCGCGGATGAATCCGCTCCCACATTTGTTGCAACGTGCCATGGCCTGTTGGATTTGAGTTGTCAGCCTTTGTTTTTTCGGCGATGCATCGCGGGGAGGCTGTTGGGCTCGACTCGGTATCGCGTCGAACCAACAAGGCGGTCAACCATGGCCTGACAGACATAGGTACGTTGCAACAAATGTGGGAGCGGATTTATCCGCGATGCGCCGTGCGGACGGCGCTCGATCTCAAGGGCACTAGAAAAGCATCGTCATGCACAGCGATGCGCCGCGCGGGCGGCGCTCGATCTCAAGGGCGCTGCACCTGTCGAGGCGAGCACCTGTCAGCCCTTACACCGAGGTCGGCAAGAACGCCCCCTGCCGCTTGCGATTCACCAGGAAATACGCCGCATAACACAGCGCAATGAACCCGAAGCCCCAGTACAACGACGGCCGCTGCGTTTCATCCAGCGCCAGGAACACGAACAGCGAACTGCACAGCGTGATGCACAACAGCGGCACCAGCGGATACAGCGGCGCGCGGTACTTGAGGTCTTCGAGCTTGCCGCCCTCGCTCAGGAAGGCCTTGCGGAAGCGGTACTGGGCCAGGGCAATGACGATCCAGGTCACGGTGCCGGACATCCCGCTCACCGCCATCAGCACCATGAACAGGGTGTCGGCGGCGACGAAGCTGGTCATCAGCGAGATCAGGGCAAAGCACAGGGTGATGCTCAGCGCCCGCAGCGGCACGCCGCGGCTGCTCAGCGGCGTCAGGCTGCGCGGGGCCATGCCGCTCCTGGACATGGCCCAGAGGATCCGCGTCGAGGCGTACAGTCCGGAGTTGCCCACCGAGAGGATCGCGGTGAGGATCACGAAGTTCATCACATCGGCAGCGAACGGAATGCCGACCATGTCGAACACCTGCACGAACGGGCTTTCCATCAGCCCGGCCTGCTGCCACGGGACGATGGCCGAGAGCACCAGGATCGCCAGCACATAGAAGATCAGCACGCGGAACACCACATTGCGCACCGCACGGGGAATGCTCTTCTCCGGCTGGTCGGTCTCGCCGGCGGCCACGCCCATGATCTCGCAGCCCTGGAAGGCGTAGACCACGGTCATCATCACCGCGAACACCGCCGAGATGCCGTTGGGGAACAGCGAATCGCCGATCAGGTTGTCGAACCGCGGCGCCGGTGCGCCACTGGACAGCGGGATGCCGCCGAACATCACCAGGATGCCGATGACGATGAACGCGAGGATGGTCGCCACCTTGATCCCGGAGAACCAGTATTCCGCTTCGCCGAAGGCACGGGTGGCCAGGGCGTTGAGGCCGAACAGGACCACCACGAACAGCGCCGACCAGTACCAGATCGGCACCTCGGGGAACCAGCGGGTCATGAGCATGCCGGCGGCGGTGAACTCCAGGCCCACGGTGGTGGCCCAGCTCATCCAGTACACCCAGCCGATCATGAAACCGGTGGCCGGCCCGATATAGCGCGTGGCATGGGCCTGGAACGAACCCGAGACCGGCATCTGCACCGACAGCTCGCCGAGGCAGACCATCACCAGGTACATCAGCAGCCCAGCCACCAGGTACGCCAGTACGGCGCCCATCGGCCCGCCCTGGTTGATGGTCACCCCGGAGCCCATGAACAGCCCGGTACCGATCACCCCGCCCAGGGACAGCATGAAGATGTGCCGGCTCTTCAGCGCGCGGGTCAGGTGGATGCCCTTGCGCTCGTTGGTATCAGTCATCGCGGCCACCTCGCGGCAAGGTGGCGAAGGAATCAGCTCTGCGGCATTTCATTATTGTTATCTCCAATAAGCCTGACGGACCGCGTCCAGCACGGTTGCCGTCGATTATTGGAAAGCGATGTAAGGCGCCGTTGTCCGCCAGGATCGAAGATGTAAAAAGTCGTAACGTTTCTGTACGTCAGTGCTGGATCAGGCCTTGCAAGGTCGCGCGGGCCTGTTCGATCTGGATCCGCAGCGGTTCGCGCAAGCGCTGCAGGGTGTCCTGGTCATGCCCGCGGGCGGCGTTTTCCAGGGCGCCGAGCACGGCAGCCAGGCCGCGAAAACCCAGGGAATCGCTGCTGCCCGCGAGCCGATGGGCCTGATGGGCGATTTCCCCATGGTCGCCGGCCTGCAGGGCTTCGCTGAGGATCGGGTAATGCTGCTCCAGCGACTGGCCCAGCACCGCCAGCAAGCCCTGGACTTTCTGCTCGCCAAGCAAGGTACGGTGGGTCTGCAGCAGCGCCCAGTCCATTTCCGCGCTGCTTTCCCGCTGCTCCAGCGGCGTCTGCGTCAGGGCCTGGCGCAACGCCTCCAGGCGCAGCGGCTTGGCCAGCACGCCCTGCATCCCCGCGGCCAGGTAGCCCGGCACCTGGGCCGGCTGCACGCCGGCGGTCAGCGCGAGAATGCGCACCTCGCGGTTCGGCCCCGGCGTGGCGCGAAGCCAGCGACACAGCTCGACCCCGCTCATGCCCGGCAGGTGCACATCGAGCAGGATCAGGTCGAAACGTCGCCGCGCACAGATCGCCATGGCCTGCCCGGCATCCTCGGCGAAGCGCACCTGATGGCCGTCGCGCTGCAGCAGACCGGCGGCCACTTCGCGATTGAGCGCCATGTCCTCGACCACCAGGATCTCCAGGCTCGCCGAGGGCGCCGGCAGGGGCAGCGCGGTGCTGCTCGCGCCATCGCGCAGTGCCAGTTCGAACCAGAAGCAACTGCCCTGCCCCTCGACGCTGTCGACGCCGATCCGCCCGCCCAGCCGCTCTACCAGATGCTTGCAGATCGCCAGGCCCAGGCCGGTACCGCCATAGCGCCGCGCCACCGCCTCGCTGGCCTGGGTGAAACGCTCGAAGATCTTCGCCTGCATCTGCGGGGCGATGCCGATGCCGTCATCGCTGACCGTCACCCGCAGTTGCTGACCGTCGGGCAGGTCGGCCAGGACCAGGACTTCGAGGGTGACCTCACCGTGCTCGGTGAACTTGATCGCATTGGCCAGCAGATTGCTCAGGACCTGGCGCAGATACTGCCCGGCGCCCCGCTGCCATTCGGCCAGGCGCGGGTCGAGATGACAGACCAGGCGGTCGTGATTGCTGGCCGCGCGCGGCTCCAGCAGGGTGATGACCTCCGCGCACAGGCGGCGCAGGGAAAAATCGATCGGCTCGGGATGGCTTTCGCCTTCTTCGAGCCGGGCGAAATACAGCACCTCGTCGAGAATCGCCAGCAAGCCCTCGCCGGCCTTGTGCAAGGCGTCCAGACGCTGCTGGTCGCGCTCGCCGAGGCCGGCGTCGTGGAGCAATTCGGCCATGCCGAGGATGCCGTTGAGCGGGGTGCGCAGTTCATGGCTCATGGTCGCGAGAAAACGCGACTTGGCCAGGTTGGCCGCTTCCGCCTCGTCCTTGGCCCGGGCCAGGCTGGCGGTACGCCGCTCGACCATGGCCTGCAGCTCGTCGCGCTTGTCCTGCAGGGCCAGGCGGTCTAGCTCGCGGCGCTCGATATCGCGCAGGATCGCCCGGCGCATGTCGTCCAGGGCATGGGCCACGGTATCGATCTCGTCACCATTGGCGGCAGGCCGACGATCCAGGCGCAGCGGCTCCTGCCACGCACCGCCGCCGACACGCCGGGCGAATTCGGCCAGGACCCGCAGATGGCGGGTCACCAGGCGATAGAACAGCCCCGACAGGACCACCGCCAGGCCGCAGAGAAACACGCCCATCCACAGCAGGCTGGTCAGCCCGGTAGCGAACAGGCGGTGGTGCACGGCGCCAAGGTCGATGCTCACCTCCAGTTCGCCCAGGTGCCGCGGTGGCCCCGACGGCGGCTGGTAATCCAGGGCGAAGCGCTCGATCCGCAGCGGCCCCCTGGGCTCGGCCTCGCCGCGCAGCAGATTGAAATCATCGCTGCTCAGGCGCACCCGGGCGACATCGGAAAAGTCCACCAGCCCGCGCAACTGGGTATTCAGCTGCGCTTCGTCGAGGTCCCACAGGCTGCGCTCCAGGCTGGCCAGGTAGCCGACGCGGATCAGGGCCATGCGCGATTCGATGTCGCGCATCTCCCGGCGGTACTCGAAATACAGCTGCACGGAACTCGCCAGCACGGTGAAGCACAGGCTGAACAGGAGGATGTACAGCAGCAGCCGGCGCAGCAGGCCATCGACGCGCCAGCGGATCATGGTGCGTTCACCGGCAGGCGGATCATGTCGCGGTAAGTCACTTCGCTCTGCTCCAGCCAGCGCTGGATTTCTCCGGCGGCGGCCATGCGCCTGAGCTGCTCGTCGATCTGCGCCATGTGCGCGCTCAGCGGCGAGCGCTTCGACACCGCGACCCGCAGGTAGTCGACGCTCAGCGCCCGCGGCAGCGCGACGATATCGCCGGCGCCGGGCAGGTTCTCGACGAACAGCTCGCCGGTGCGCCGCTCCTGGACCACGAAGTCGATGCGCCCGCGTATCAGCTTGCCGAAGTTCTGCCGGCTGGACGACACCCATTCGATGTTCTGGTGGCGGGCGACGAAGCGGTCGAAGTCCTGGCCGTAGCTTTCGCCGAACAGCAGGCCGCCACGGTAGCCGGCCAGATCCTCGAGGCGTTCGAAGTGCACCGGGCGCTGGCGGTTGACGAACAGCGCGACCTCCTCGCGCATCACCGGCTCCCTGGAGAAGCGCATGCCGAGGTCACGCTGATCGCTGTCGTAGGCCAGCACCACGTCCACCCGCCCCTGCGCGGCATCCAGCAGACAGCGCTTCCAGTTGCCGAGGACGACGATCTCCACCTCCAGGCCCATGCGCGCGAACAGCTCGCGCACCACCGTCGGCGCCAGGCCACGGACCTGACGGCCGTCGCTCCAGGACACCGGCGGATACACCGGGTAATCGCAGTAGCGCACGCGCTCGGCGGCCATCAGCGGCAGGCTGCCGAGCAGCGCCAGCACCGCCAGCAGCCGGCGCATGGCGCTCAGGCCGCCACGCTGGCGGTGAACAGGTAGCCGGTGCCGTGGATGGTGATGATCAGTTGCGGCTCCGCCGGATCGTCGTGCAGCTTGCGCCGCAGACGGCCGACCAGCACGTCGATGGAGCGGTCGTTGGGCACCCACTCGCGGTTGCGGATCTGGTCCATCAACTGGTCGCGGGTCAGGGTATGGCCGCTGTTGCGCAGGAACACGCTGAGCAACTGGAACTCGCCGTGGGTCAGCAGGGTTTCGCCGCCGGCGGGGTCGATCAGGCGGCGCCGATCGCTGTCCAGGGCCCAGTCGCCGAACTGCTTCAGCGCATGGCCCGCCGCCGGTTGCGGCGCCTGGGCGCAGCGCACGCGGCGCACCAGGTTCTTGGCGCGGGACACCAGTTCGCGGGGATTGAGGGGCTTGATCACATAGTCGTCGGCGCCGCATTCGAGACCGACGATGCGATCGATATCGTCGTTGCGCCCGGTGATCAGGATGATGCCGACTTCCGAGCGCACCCGCAGTTCGCGGGTCAGGGTCAGGCCGTCCTTGCCTGGCAGGCGGATATCCAGCAGCACCAGGTCGACCGCATGCCGGGCGAGGAAGGCTTCGGCGCCCTCGGCGGTATCGGCACAGTGGACGTCGTAGCCTTCCTGGGACAGGTAGGCGTGCAGCAGGTCGCGAATCAGCGGATCGTCATCGACGATCAGAACCCGAGGCGTCATTGCGGTTGTCTCTTGTTATGGCGGTTGGACATTGACACGCGCAGGCAGCGTACCCGCTACTGAACGAACGATCAACAGCCCTCGACGCGCCGGAAGCGCTGCCGTCCACCGGCCTGCAGGCCGTCGACCCAGGCCTCGCAGATCTGCACGCCCTGTTCGCGGGTGAAGGTCCCGGGATTGAGCCCCGATTCCAGCCACAGGCCATCGAGCAAGGCGCTCAGGCTGATGGCCGCGAGATCGGCGTCGAAGTCCTCCCAGCCCTCTTCGCTGGCCAGTTCGCCGAGGACGCGGCTCAGGGTGTTGCGGTATTCGCCATAGGAATGATCGTGGACCTGGTTGATCGCCTCGGCGGTCTTCACCGCGCCCCAGAACGCCAGCCAGGCGTCGAGCAGCTGCGGGTCGAGCAGGTCCTCGCAGAACGAGGCCCGGAAGAACGCCGACAAGCGCTCGCGGGCATTCGGCGCGGCCTGGTCCATGGCTTCGCGCAGCAGGCTCATGACCCTGCCGGTCACCGCCAGGTAGGCCTCGGCCACCAGTTCGTCCTTGCCGGAATAGTGATGGCTGATCAAGCCCACCGAGACCCCGGCCTCGGCGCAGATCTTGCGGATCGACGCGCCCTGGAAACCGTGGCGCTTGAGGCAGGCCAGGGTCGCCTCGACCAGGTTGGCTTTGCGAGCTTCCGGCAGCATGCGTTGATAGCGGGCTTCCTGGTTCATCGGCGCTTCTCGTGCTCAGTTGGACTGAACGACTGTACAGCAACGTGGGCCCCGTGATAAACCATCGGCGCATTGCCTTTTCCGACAACCCCAACAAACGGCTGCCATGAACGACCTGATCATTCCAACCCTGGACCAGGGCCTGCTGACCCTGACCTTCAATCGCCCCGACAAGCTCAATGCCCTCAACAGCGCCATGTATCGCCAGCTGGGCGAAGCACTGGCGGCGGCGGACGAGGATCCGCAGGTCGAGGTGCTGATCATCAGCGGTGGCCCGCAGTGCTTCAGCGCCGGCAACGATCTGCACGATTTCCTCGAACATCCGCCCGAGGATCGCGAGCACCCGGTGTTCCGCATGATGCGTGTGGTGCTGGGGCTGCGCAAACCGCTGATCGCCGCGGTCAACGGCCCGGCGATCGGCATCGGCACCACCTTGCTGCTGCATTGCGACCAGGTCCTGGTCTCGCGGGGGGCCAAGCTGAGGATGCCGTTCGTGCCGCTGGGGCTGTGCCCCGAGTTCGGTTCCAGCCTGTTGCTGCCGCGCCTGCTCGGCCATGTGCGGGCGGCGCGCCTGCTGCTGGCCAACGAGGCCCTGAGCGGCGAACAGGCCGTGCACTGGGGGCTGGCCAACGAACTGCACGAGGATGGCGAGGCCTGCCTGAACGCCGCGCGGGACCTGGCCAGGCGCCTGCAGCGCATGCCGCAGGAAGCGCTGCGGCTCAGCAAGCAGTTGCTCAAGGCGCCTGATCGCGAGGCCCTGGCGAACGTGGTCGAGGAGGAATGCCGCTACTTCATCGAACGCCTGCAGACCCCGCAAGCCAAGGCAGCATTGCGCGCGCTGGTCGACAAGTGATCACCCGACAACGATGGGGAACCCTGCGCCAGGCGGCTTGCCAGCACTCAGGCGCGAGGGTTCTGCGCCGGTAGCAGTTGCAGACCCAGATACAGGCTCAGCATCCCTTCCAGGCGCAGCGGGTCGACCCCGCTGAGCTCGCCGATCCGCTCCAGGCGATAGCGCAGGCTGTTGCGATGAATCCCCAGCGCCTCGGCGCAGGCCTGGCTCTGCCCGTCATGGCTGCACCAGGCGCGCAGGGTCGCGAGCAACTGACCGCTGACATCCTTGGCGCGGATCCGCTGCAGGGGTTCCAGCAACTCGTCCAGCGCATCGTCCTGGCGGTGCCGCCAGAGCAACGCCGGCAAGCGGTAGCGGGCCAGGGTCAGCAGGCGCTGCTCGGGCAGCACTTCGCGACCATAGGCCAGCAGGTCGCGCACCCGCCGATAGCCTCGGCGCAGCTTGTCCACGCCCTCGGCCGTGCCGCCCAACGCCAGGCGCTGGACCCGCCAGCCCTGGCTCTCCAGCTTGTCCAGCAGCCGGGCTTCGTCCAGGGCCAGGCTGCTCGGGCGGCACCAGAGCAGCGACTGGCGCGCCGGGCTGACGCACCAGCTGTCCGGATAGCGCTGCATCAGCCATACCGAGAGGGCCTCGGCGCCCTGCCCCTCGTCCAGTTCGAACAGGCACGGCACCCGCGCCAGTTGCGGCTTGAGCCCCAGTTGCCGGGCCTCGTCCACCAGCCGCGGGGCATCGCCGCTGCCGCCCAGGAGCAAGGCCAGCAGGTCGTCGCAGCGTTGCCGCCGCCACTGCTGCTCGACCTGCAGGTGACGCTGGGCCAGGAGCATTTCCGCGGTCATCCGCACCAGCTCGGCGTAGGTCCGCAACTGCCCGGGATCACCGGTGATACCGAGCACGCCGATCAGCCGACCGTCCAGCAGCAACGGCAGATTGACCCCGGGCTGCACGCCCTTGAGGCATTTCGCCGCCTCCTCGTCGATCTCGACGATGCGCTCGTTGGCCAGCACCAGTTGCGCACCCTCGTGGCGGGTATTGATGCGCTGCGTCTCGCCGCTGCCGAGGATCAGGCCCTGGCTGTCCATGACGTTGACGTTGTAGGGCAGAATCGCCATCGCCCGGTCGACGATATCCTGCGCCAGGTCATGATCCAGCTCGAACATGGGGTTTCCTTGAAGGCCCAGGGGTTGGGCGGCAGCACAAACGCACGACGCAAATGCCGTGCAACGGCACAAAGACAGGCATCGCCTGCTCGCCGAGACTTTTCACCAGCGCCCGCCTCGACGCGGGATGCCGCACAACCATAACAACAGAGAGAGAATCATGTCATCCAGCCCTGCCCCTGACCAAGGCCACGCCATCGACCGTGATGCGCTGTACCGGCGCATCACTCTGCGGCTGATTCCGTTCATTTTCGTCTGCTATCTGTTCAACTACCTCGATCGGGTCAATGTCGGCTTCGCCAAGCTGCAGATGCTCGACGCCCTGAACTTCAGCGAAACCATCTATGGCCTCGGCGCCGGGATCTTCTTCATCGGCTACGTGCTCTGCGGCCTGCCCAGCAACCTGGCGCTGAACCGCTTCGGGCCGCGGCGCTGGATCGCGCTGATGATGATCACCTGGGGCACCCTGTCGACCTGCCTGCTGTTCGTCACCACGCCGACCCAGTTCTACGTGCTGCGCCTGTTCACCGGTGCCGCCGAGGCCGGTTTCTTCCCCGGCATCGTGCTGTACCTCTCGCAGTGGTTCCCGGCCAACCGCCGCGGACGCATCATGGCCCTGTTCATGTCGGCGATCCCGGTCTCCGGCCTGCTCGGCGGGCCGTTCTCCGGCTGGATCCTCAATCACTTCGCCGCCGGCCAGGGCGGTCTCGCCGGCTGGCAGTGGATGTTCCTGATCCAGGGCCTGCCCACCGTGGTCCTGGGCTGCATGGCGGTGTTCCTGCTCAGCGACGGCTACGCCAAGGCGGCCTGGCTGAACGCGGCGCAGCGCGCAGCGATCGCCGCCGACCTGCGCGCCGACGCGGCGAGCAAGCCGCCGACGGTCAGCGACGGCCTGCTCGCGGTGCTGCGCAACCCGCTGATCTGGACCTTCGGCTTCGTCTACTTCTGCATCCAGAGCGGGGTCTACGCGATCAACTTCTGGCTGCCGTCGATCATCAAGAACCTCGGTTTCAGCGATGCCCTGCTGATCGGCTGGCTGAGCGCCATTCCCTATCTGCTGGCCGGTGTATTCATGCTGCTGGTGGGACGTTCCGCCGACCTGTGCAACGAGCGCCGCTGGCACCTCGTGGTGCCGATGCTGATGGGCGCGGTCGGCCTGCTGATCGCGGTGAACTTCGCCCACAGCCCGGTGATCGCCATCCTCGGCCTGAGCATCGCCACCATGGGCGCCCTCACCGGCCTGCCGATGTTCTGGCCGATGCCCACCGCCCTGCTCAGCGCCGGCACTGCCGTGGCGGGTCTTGCGATCATCAACTCGGTCGGGCAGATGGCCGGCTTCCTCAGCCCGTACCTGGTGGGTTTCATCAAGGACCAGACGGGGTCGACCGATGCGGCGCTGTATTCGCTGGCGGGGTTGATCGTGGTGGGCAGTGGGGTGGCGTTGCGGGTTTCCCGGCAGGCACGCGGACTGACCGCCAGCGCCTGACCTGGACGCCCCCGTGCGCGTAGGAGCGAGGCTTGCCCGCGAAGGCGTGCGAAGCAGGCCGGGCGGAGTCGCTGCCGATCTGGGACCGCTGCGCGGTCCTTTCGCGGGCGAGCCTCGCTCCTACGAGAGCAAGTCGCGCGTAGCGTGTCGCGGTATGAGAACAAGCCGCGCGTCGCGTGTCGCAATGATTGCATTGTGCCCTTTTCACCCTGTACAAGAGTCCCTTCACCTATCGCGAAGGGACTTCCGATCATGATCTACCGTCCTCTGGGCCGCAGTGGCCTGCAAGTGTCCGCCCTGACCCTGGGCAGCATGATGTTCGGTGAACAGACCAGCACCGAAGACTCGCTGCGCATCATCGACAAGGCCTGGGACCAGGGCATCAACTTCATCGACACGGCGGACGTCTACAACGGCGGGCGCTCGGAAGAGCTGGTCGGCGAAGGCATCGCCGCCCACCGCCACGACTGGATCCTCGCCAGCAAGGTCGGCTACGGCCCGGTCGACGGTGTGCCGAACCGCAGCGGGCTGTCGCGCAAGCACATCTTCAACGCCATCGAGGCCAGCCTGACCCGCCTCGGCACCGACTACATCGACATCTATTACCTGCACCGCGAAGACCACACCACGCCGCTGGACATCACCGTCTCGGCGATCGGCGAGCTGCTGCGCCAGGGCAAGATCCGCCACTGGGGCGTGTCCAACTTCCGCGGCTGGCGCATCGCCGAGATCTGCAACCTGGCCGAACGCCTGGGTATTCCCAAGCCGGTGGTCAGCCAGCCGCTGTACAACATCGTCAACCGCCAGGTCGAGACCGAGCAATTGACCGCCGCCGCCGCCCACGGCCTCGGCGTGGTGCCGTTCAGTCCGCTGGCCCGCGGCGTGCTCAGCGGCAAGTACGCGCCCAACGCCGAACCCGAGGCCGGCAGCCGCGCCGCGCGCCAGGACAAGCGCATCCTGGAAGTGGAATGGCGCGCCGAATCCCTGGACATCGCCCAGAAGATCCACGCCTGGACCGAGGCCAAGGGGGTCGGCATGGTCGAATTCGCCATCGCCTGGGTGCTCAACAACCAGCTGGTCAGCTCGGCCATCGTCGGCCCGCGCACCGAGGCGCAGTGGGACACCTACGGCGGCGCGCTGGAGGTGAAGATCAGCGCCGAGGACGAAGCCTTCATCGACTCGCTGGTCACCCCGGGCCATGCTTCGACCCACGGTTTCAACGATGTCGCGCACTTCGTCAGCGGGCGCCTGCCGCGCTGAGTTCGCTTTTCAGCAGGTGGCTGATCGCGGCCTTGAGCTTCATCGGCCGCACCGGCTTGTGCATCAGGGTATGGCCCAGTTCACGCACCTGCTGCTTCAGTTCGTTGCTGTAGTTGGCGGTGATCATCAGCGCCGGCAGGGGTGAACGGCGCTGCGCATTGATCGCCGCCACCGCCTGCAGGCCGTTGCGGTCATGGTCCAGGTGGTAATCGACGATCAGCAGCCCCGCCTCGCCTTCATCCGCCGGCAACTGCCCGGCCAGGTCCGCTTCGTTCAGCGCCGTGCTGACCCGACAGCCCCATTGTTCGAGCAGGGTGCGCATGCCGGCACAGATCGCCGCATCGTTGTCCAGCACCCAGATCCGCGCGCCTTCCAGGCGCTCCAGCAGGGCCACCGGCTCCGGCAGCGTCGCCTGCGGGCGTGGCGCCTGGCGGCTCAGCGGCACTTCGATGGCGAACACCGAGCCCTTGCCCGGGGTCGAGCGCAGCTGGATGCGATGGCCGAGAATCCCGGCGATCTTCTCGACGATGGCCAGGCCCAGCCCCAGGCCGCGGTCCTGGTCCGGACGCTGCGAGTCACCGCGCTTGAACTCCTGGAAGATTTCCTCGCGCTTGTCCGCGGCGATACCGATGCCGGTGTCCCACACCTCGATCCACACCCGCGCGCCGCGTCGCCGGCAGCCCAGCAACAGGCGGCCCTGGGGGGTATAGCGAATGGCGTTGCTCAACAGGTTGCGCAGGATCCGCGCCAGCAGCTGGATGTCGCTGCGCACCCGCAGGCGGCTTGGCACATAGTGCAGGCGCAGGCCCACGCTGGCCGCGGTGGCGGCATATTCGGCGGCGAGGTTGTCGAGCAGGTCGGCGACGGCGAAGGGGGCGACATCGGCCTTGATCACCCCGGCATCCAGCTTGGAGATATCGACCAGGGTACCGAGCAGGCTTTCCACATCGTCGAGGGCGTTGCTGACGTTGCGCACCAGCGCCGGACTGCCGCTCTGCTCCTGCAGGGCGCTGGTGAACAGGCGCGCGGCGTTCAGCGGTTGCAGCAGGTCGTGGCTGACCGCGGCGAGGAACTTGGTCTTCGACAGGTTGGCCTGCTCGGCTTCCTGCTTGGCATCGCGCAGGCGTGACTCGACCCGCCGCCGCTCCTCGATCTCGCGCAGCAGCTGCTGGTTGAGCTGGGTCAGCTCGGTGGTGCGTTCGCGCACCCGCAGTTCCAGGTGCTGGTAGGCCTGGTGCAACGCCTCGGCGGTGCGCCGGCGCTCGGTGATGTCGCGGATCAGCACGAAGATCCCCACCACTTCGCCGCTGGGCAGGCGATTCGGCACGTAGGAACGCAGCATGTAGCGCTCCTGGCCATGGGCGTTGGTCTCGGCGAACTCGAAGGTCACGTTCTCCCCGGCCAGTGCCTGGGCGATATAGGTTTCCAGGCGCCGGTAATGCTCGGCGCTGTGCACGTCGCGCAGGCGCTGGCCGAGCATGGCCGCATGCGGCCAGCAATACCACTGCTCGTAGACCTTGTTGGTGAACTCGTAGACCAGGTCGGCATTCAGGTAGGCGATCAAGGCCGGCACCTGGTCGGTGATCAGGCGAATCCAGCGCTCGCTTTCACTCAGGGCCTCGGCGTGCTGATAGCGCTCGGTGATATCGGTGAAGGTATTGACGAAGCCGCCGGTGGGCAGCGGATGGGTGCGGATCTCCAGCATGCGCCCGTCATACAGGCGCTGCTCCAGTTCCTGCAGGGGCCGGCCATTGCCATCGCGACTGCCGGGGGTCAGCAGGGACAGCTCGCTGTCGCCGATCACATCGGCGAACTGGCGGTGCGCGGCGATCGGCGCCAGGCCGCTGAGTTCGAGAAAACGCCGGTTCCACAGTTCCAGCACGCCATCGGCATTGACCATGGCCACGCCCTGGGACAGGTTGTCCACCGCGCGCTGCAGCAGGTGCGACTTCTGCGCCACCGCCTGCTCGCGGCGCTGGGTCTCGCTGTGCTTGACCTCGGTGATGTCGGTCAGCAGCACCACGCGGCCGCCGCCCTGGGTCGGGCGTTCGCTGACTTGCAGCCAGCGCCCGTCGCGCAGGCGATAGAGCAGGTTCTCGTCGTTGATATTGCGCGGTTCTTCGGTGAACAGGCCGGTGCGCAGCATCAGCCGGCGCACTTCCGAGAGGTGCATGCCGCTGATGATGCGGATCCGGCTGTTGGCCCACAGCGCCTTGAAGCGCTGGTTGAACAGGACGATACGCAGGTCCGGATCGAACAGCACGAAGGCGTCGGAAATGCTCTCGATGGCGTCCACCAGGTACTGGTGCGCGGTTTCCGCGCGCAGCCGGGCATCGCTGAGCAGGTGGTTGCTGGCCTTGAGCTCGGCCATCGCCTGGTTCAGCGCGTCGGTGCGCTCGCGCACCTGCTCGGCCAAGGTCACCGAATGCTGGAACGCCGCGTAGGAGTCGTCGGGCCGCGCCGCGCCGGACTCCAGGCGCTCGATCAGCGCTGCGTTGATCCGCCCGAGCTTGTGGTTCTCGTGGCGCAGGCGTTCGATCAGCGCCTGCGCTTCAGTCGAATCGGCGGGCACGGGAGCGTCCGATGGCAACGCCGGTGAAGGTCTGGTTGATGTGCATGCCATTGAACTGTTCTCCGTAGGAGTTGAAACCCACCACCGCGTGCTGACGCAGGATCGTCTCGACCTCGCCCTTTTCCGGGCGGTCTTCCAGTTCCAGGCGGCGCAGGAAGCAGTCGCAGCCGATGGTCAGGAGCAGCGCGCCGAGGCGCTCGCACAGGCCGTCGAACAGCGCGTTCAGGTTCGGCACCAGGGGCCCCGGGTGCATGGCGGTGAGGACGATGCCGTTCTCCACCGCGCAGTAGAAGCTCAGGCTGAGATCGTCGTGGACCTGCTGGATCGCCCGCACGTAGTAGCGCTCGTTGATGCGCACGGCCAGCGGGTGGGCGGCGAAGGTGCGCTGGTCGATCTCGGCCACCGGCACGCCGATCAGGTTGGCGTACTCCAGGGCGGCCGGCTCGGCGTTGAGTTCGTAGACCCGGCGCAGGGCGCGGTCGGCGCGGGTCACCACGAGTTTTTCCGCGCGGGGCTGGATGTGGTGGGTGGTGAACACCTCGAAATCCAGCCAGGTATTGACCAGCAGCACCACCGCGGCGCTGCTGTGGAAGGCGCCGTCGTAGTAGACGTGGGTGTGATGCAGGTAGTTGTCGTCGCCGGCCGAGCCACCGAAATGGGGGATATCGCCGAGGGCCGCGTTGAGCGCGGCGAGGAGCATTTCCTCGCGGCTGGACAGGCCGTCGAGCAGGGTCAGGGCGAAACTGTGGCCCTTGATCGGCGCCAGGGTGTTGCCGCGGCAGTCGTTGATCAGGCGTTCGACGCAGCGCTGGGCGTCGATCAGGCTGAAGTCGTGGATCGGCGCGATCAGCTCGCCGGCGATGGAGAACTGCCGGTGATCGAAGCCCAGCGCGGTGATGCAGCCACGGCCGTAGCCTTCCGGGGTGATCTCGCCGGCGCTGGTGCAGCCGGCCAGGCGGATGCCGCCGAAGCTGTCCTGCAGGGCCTGGGCCAGGGCGGGCAGATCGTACTCGGCGGAACAGAAGAACAGCACGAAGCCCAGGTGCGGGTGCATCAGTTGCCGGGCCAGGTCCTGGGCGGCTTCCTCGGCGACGACGGCGCGGGATACGGCACTGCGGACGCCTTCGGCGTTGGACTGCGGCATTGCAGCCTCCAGCGTGTGGTGGGGATGGATGGCGGCAGTTTAGGGGGCGTCGGGAGGGGGCCGAATGCTACTTGGGTAGTGGGTGGGGGTGGTATTGGTTGTAGAAGATTCCGAGAACGCCACAGATCGGTGTGGGAGCGGATTCATCCGCGATCGGGCGCGAAGCGGCCGTAAACCCTGAGTCCCGGGTTTGCCTGACACACCGTGCATTCAGGTTTTGCGACGGCTTCGCCGCCGATCGCGGATGAATCCGCTCCCACACCGATCTGCGTCGCGGTAAAAAGACCACCACAGGACAGAAGACCTTCCCCGGCAGGATGCGCCTTGCCGGAAAAGGTCCACTGCCCCGCGGTGGTGGGGTTCACCAGGTGAGGACGGCACCCAGGGCCAGGGTGTCGGTGTCTTCGTTCTGTGCGTCGCCGTGATGGCCGTTGATTTCGAACTGGTTGTACTCGGCCACCAGCTTGAGGTTGTCGTTGATCGTGTGGAACAGGGCGATGCCGCGGGTCTCGTAGTCGGCACCGGTATTCACCGCGCCGTTGCCGTCGTCCTTGGTCTTGCCGTAGGACAGCGCCAGGCGGTTCTTGCCGAGGGTATACGAGCCCTGCACCAGGTAACCCTTGCTGTCCACCTCGCGCAGGGTGGCTTCCCCGGCGTTATTGGTGAAGAACGGGTTGATGCCCTTGGCGGTGAAGCCGGAGCCGGTCAGGGAGAACGCGCCCATCTTGGCCTGCACGCCATAGCCCAGGCCTTTGGAGGTGACGCTGTCGACGTTGTGGTCGGTGTTGTCCGAGGTCTGGTAGCTGCCGTTGAGCCAGCTGTAGATCTTCGCCCCGCCCAGGTCGAACTGGTAGGTGATCTCGCTCTCGGTCCGCGGGTTCTTCTGGTAGGCCTTGCCCAGCGCACTGTTGTCGTTGGTGTCCACCGGGTCGAGGATACCGACGGCAACGCGCAGGCCTTCCATCACCGGGGTACGGTAGGTGATCTGCGAGGACGGGAACGGATACGGGTAGCCGCTGCCGATGTTGCCGAACGACACCCCGCCACCGTCCACCAGGCCGAGGGTATCGCTGACCTGGCCATAACCGGCGAGCAGTTCGTCGAGGAGGATGTTGGAGCGGGCGAACAGACCGAAGTCCTTGCCGATCAGCACTTCACCCCACTCGGGGTTGGCCACGGTGCCGTAGAACTGACGCACGTCGATGGCGGTGTCGGTGCCGTTCTGCTCGCTGTCGTTGATGGTCACCCAGAACGAGGCACGGCCGCCGAGCTTGAGGTCGGCCATCTGCTTGGTCATGTTGAAGCCCAGGTAGTTGGGCAGGAAACCCATCTTCACCCGCGACTGGCGGCGATCGTACTGGTCGCCGTCACGGTCGACGTCGCTGTTGACGTAGAAGGCGTTGATGTAGCCGTCGGTGGAAAAGGTCGTTTCATCCTTGTCGTACAGCATGATTTCCGCCTGGGCCAGCGGGACGAGCCCGAAACTGGCGAGGCCGGCCAACAACGGCAGGAAACGGGCATTGGCATTCTTATTCTTGTGCATGACGCTCTCCGCGAACGGTGGGGACGGTTGTCGGAGGCGATTATCGAAAGCCCGCGCGCCCTGCCCTACGCTGCCTTGGGCGCAAGCCGGCGCTGCTTTGGCCGGGGCCCGGGAGACGACGGTCGGGGGAACTAATCCCCTGTGCGAGCGGGTCACAAGGCTAAAGTGTCGCAGGTACGACCGAAGGTCGGGGTTGCTCATGCAAAAATGCAGATTGCCACTGCGATTTTATCGATTGTATTGGGCAAATTTGCACTGCTACGATCCGGGCGATCCTTGACCCTTCGTCCACACCGCGACAATTCACGTGGAAAATCAATAACAAAGCAGGGAGACCGCGATGACCGCACAAGCTCAAGCACCTACTACTTCACCAGCGCAAAGCGCTCAGGTACGGGCCGAAGTCCGCAACCATATCGGCCATCTGATTCTCGACCGCCCCGCCGGCCTCAATGCCCTCACCCTGCGCATGGTGCGCAGCCTGCGCGAGCAACTTGAGGCCTGGGCCGTCGATCCGGCGATCCATGCCGTGGTCCTGCGCGGCGAAGGCCCCAAGGGCTTCTGCGCCGGCGGCGATATCCGCTCGCTGTACGACAGCTACAAGAGCGGCGCGACGCTGCACCAGGATTTCTTCGTCGAGGAGTACGACCTCGACCTGTTCATCCATCACTACCGCAAACCCGTCGTCGCCCTGATGGACGGCTTCACCCTCGGCGGTGGCATGGGCCTGGCCCAGGGCGCCGAACTGCGGGTGGTCACCGAACGCAGCCGCCTGGCCATGCCGGAAGTCGGCATCGGCTACTTCCCGGATGTCGGCGGCAGCTACTTCCTTTCGCGCATTCCTGGCGAACTGGGCACCTACCTGGGGGTCACCGGGGTGCAGGTCCAGGCCGCCGACGCCCTCTACTGCGGCCTCGCCGACTGGTACCTGGACAGCGCCAGGCTGGCCGAGCTGGACCGCGACCTCGACCAACTGAGCTGGAGCGAGCATCCGCTCAAGGACCTGCAGGGCGTTCTCGCCCGCCTGGGCAGCCAGACCCTGGTCAACCCGCCGCTGGCCGAACTGCGCCCGGCCATCGACCACTTCTTCGCCCTCGGCGATATCGCCAGCATCCTCGAACAGCTGCGCAGCGTGACCGTGGCCGACAGCCACGAGTGGGCGCTGAAGACCGCCGAGCTGATGGACAGCCGTTCGCCGCTGGCGATGGCGGTGACCCTCGAGCTGCTTCGTCGGGGCCGGCATCTGACGCTGGAGGACTGCTTCAGAATGGAGTTGCACCTGGACCGGCAATGGTTCGAGCACGGTGACCTGATGGAAGGTGTGCGTGCCCTGCTGATCGACAAGGACAAACAGCCGCGCTGGAATCCCGCCAGCGTCGCCGACCTCGACCGCCAGCGCGTCGAGCAATTCTTCGAAGGCCTCTGAGGGCTGGAGCACGCACATGCAAGACCTGGAACTGACTGAAGAACAGATCATGATCCGCGACATGGCCCGCGACTTCGCCCGAGGCGAGATCGCGCCGCATGCCCAGGCCTGGGAAAAGGCCGGCTGGATCGACAACGACGTGGTCCGCAAGATGGGCGAGCTGGGCCTGCTGGGCATGGTCGCGCCCGAGGAATGGGGCGGCAGCTACACCGACTACGTGGCCTATGCCCTGGCCGTGGAGGAAATCGCCGCCGGCGATGGTGCCACCGGCGCGCTGATGAGCATCCACAACTCGGTGGGCTGCGGCCCGCTGCTGGCCTACGGCAGCCCCGCGCAGCAACAGGCCTGGCTGCCGCGCCTGGCCACTGGCGAGGTGATCGGCTGCTTCTGCCTGACCGAACCGCAGGCCGGCTCCGAAGCGCATAACCTGCGCACCCGTGCCGAGCTCAAGGATGGCCAGTGGGTCATCAACGGGGCCAAGCAGTTCGTCAGCAATGCCCGCCGCGCGGGGCTGGCCATCGTCTTCGCGGTGACCGACCCGGACGCCGGCAAGAAAGGCATTTCCGCGTTCCTGGTGCCCACCGACAACCCGGGCTTCGTGGTCGATCGCAGCGAGCACAAGATGGGCATCCGCGCCTCCGATACCTGCGCGGTGACCCTGAACGACTGCCGGATTCCCGAAGAAAACCTGCTCGGCGCACGCGGCAAGGGCCTGGCGATCGCCCTGTCCAACCTCGAAGGCGGCCGCATCGGCATCGCCGCCCAGGCCCTGGGCATCGCCCGCGCGGCGTTCGAGGCGGCGCTGGTGTATTCCCGCGAGCGCATCCAGTTCGGCAAGCCGATCAACGAACACCAGAGCATCGCCAACCTGCTGGCCGACATGCAGGTGCGGATCAATGCCGCGCGCCTGCTGATCCTGCATGCCGCGCGCCTGCGCAGCGCCGGCAAGCCGTGCCTGAGCGAAGCGTCGCAGGCCAAGCTGTTCGCCTCGGAAATGGCCGAGCGGGTGTGTTCCATGGCGATCCAGGTGCATGGCGGGTATGGCTACCTGGAGGATTACCCGGTCGAGAAGTACTACCGGGATGCGCGGATCACGCAGATCTACGAGGGGTCGAGCGAGATCCAGAGGATGCTGATTGCGCGGGAGTTGAAGAACTATCCGTTGTGATCGACACGCCAGTTGTAGTGCTCTCCAGATCGAGCGCCGCCCGCGCGGCGCATCGCGGATGAATCCGCTCCCACATTTGTTGCAACGTGCCATGGCCTGTGGGATTTGGGTTTGTGCTGGTCTAATGGCTCCGGACACCTCAATTAGGGAGAATCCCCCTACTGAGGAGTACCCCCGATGACCAAGAAGTACAGAAGATTCACCACCGAGTTCAAACTCCAGGTCTGCAAGATGATTGTTGATCAAGGCCTGA